>CAZRIQ010000034.1:9716-12343 GCA_964600175.1 uncultured Melioribacter sp.
CTCCGATCAGGATGTAATCTACCTTATGTTTATCAAGTGCAGCAAGGACTTTATTAAAAGAGGTAAAAAAATTCATTTTGTTAAGTCTTTATTTATAAAAATGTTTCCATATGCAAAAATAAACTTATGGAAATTTAAATTGAAGTTTTCAAGAAAATATTCTTATTCGATTTATTAAAAAGCCTTCAAAACCATTCGCAGATTTTGAAGGCTAATCTTAAACAGATTTCAAAGCAACGACTATTTTCATCCGCGAAGCTCTTATCGCAGGGAGGAAACCACCCACGAATCCCATAAATACCGCAAACAATAACGATGAAATTATAATAGAAGGAGAAATTGCAAAATCAAATTTTAGTTCTGCAAACGAACTCCAATTCAAAGTTGAAACCGAAAAGAATTGCAGGAACGAGGCGAAAAACAAACCGACTACCGCCCCTATAATAGAAAGCAAAACTGACTCAATTAAAAATGCTGCAAGTACACTTCGTCTTTTAAATCCGAGAGATCTCAGCGTACCAATCTCGACAGTCCTATTTGCAACGGCAGCATACATTGTAATCATAGCTCCGATAGTAGCACCGAGACTGAAAATAACCGTAATAAAAATCCCCATGATACGAATGAAGTTTGACATCATTTCGGATTCTTCTTCATAATATGTTTGTTCTACCTTCGGTTCAAATTGCTCAAGTCTTCTATCCGATTCAAAAGCCGCTTTAAATTTTCCAAAGTCGGCAGCATTATCGAGCTTAAGCGTAATTGTAGAAACGGTATTTCCTCGGTTGAAAGCATCCAGCAATTGTTTGGCATCGCCCCAAATCTCGGATTCGAATCCACTGCCTTCCGCTTCAAATTCACCGACGATACTCCATTCGTCGCCTGCAAATTTAATTTGATCGCCGACTTTTGCACCTTCAAATTTTTTAACAATGCCGGGTCCAACAATCAATTCTCTGCTTCCGTAGTTAAACATTCTTCCTTTGATAATTTTAACATGCGGACGAAGCTCGCTTACCTCCGGCGATACTCCTCTAACCGTTATATTACTTACACCGCCGCCGATTATATTTAAATTTATTATCACAACAGGTTCGTAGGAAATTATAGGTCTTCCTTCTGAATTTTTCTTAATGTGCGGTAAAGTACTTATTACATCCTGAATATCACTCGGAATTATGCTGGATATTTCGCCGTTGGAAGACTTTCTCAATACTTTCACGTTATCTATCGTACCGGTTGCAATCAATGTTTTCTGAATACCGTAAGCCATCATCAAAACTGCGGCAAATACGAAAACTACCAACCCAACACCGAAAACCGTTACGCCTGTTGTAAGTTTTCTCTCTTTGAAATTTCTAATACTGTATTTAATAGGAATTTTCATTTTCCCCTCATAAGTTCTCTGTTATATAAATTATTAACCTACAAATCTGAATCCGTCCACAATCTTGGTATGAATTGCTCGTAGAATTGGAAATACCGATGAGGCAATTCCGACCAGCACTGCAGATGAAACCGCAATAACAACGGTTATCGTTTCAAGATTAAATACCGGGAATATTCCCTTGGGTATTACTGCTGCAAATCCCTCAATTAACGGAAACGAAATAAGTAGACCGAGTCCCCCACCTAGGAAAGAAATAAAGAGCGATTCACCGAAAATTAACCCGATAAGATGTTTTGCAGAAAAACCAAGCGTCTTCATAACTGCATATTCTCTTGTCCGTTCTCTCGCAGCCATAATCATTGTATTGCCGAGTACAAGTAAAATTATTCCTATTATTACGAAAGAAATGAAATTCATTGAAGTAATAATTGCACCTGATGCTGAAATAAATCCTTGTTGAAATGCGCGCTCCGATTCGGTCTTTGTTTCTGCAAGTGAATTCTTAAACAGGTTATCAATCTTTTGAGAAACTTCTCCTGCTTGGTCGGGATTCTTAATTTTAACTACATACCAACCAACATCATTTGCCCTGCCGGGCATTTCCTGTTTCATTCTCTCGTTTATATAATCCCACTGCATCAGCATTTGTGTAGCATCGGTAGTTTTGTACTTAGGTTTATAAATTCCCACTATCTTAAAGTCCCAGCTTCCCGGGTAAATATCGCCTTGCAAATTCATCAAATCGCCGACTTTCAAGTGATACTGTTTGGCAATATCCTGCCCAATTATACAAGAGTTTCTTTCTTTACTAAAATCTTCAAACTCTTTTTTAGAAACAAGAAATTCCGGGTAAACATCGAGGTAAGTTTCCGGGTCAATAGCGAGCCGTGAAAAGAATTGGTTTTTGTCGATATAAGTACCGCCAAACCAATTTGCATACGTAATCTCTTCAACACCGGGTAATTGAGCAATCTTATCCTTATATGCAAGCGGTAAAGGAAAAATAAACGAAACTGCCTGTCTAACCACTAATCTATTCGCAGCGGAAGATTCAACCCCGGAATTCCAAGCAGTAACAACCGTTCTTAGCAGGTTAAATGCAATCACTGCAATCGAAAGTCCGAGTATTGTTAAGAACGTTCGTAATTTATGTCTGAACGCATTTTTAAAAATCATTTTAAGTACTTTCATCACCTCTCCTTAGATTAATTCGCCTTTTTCAAGGTGTCGTTGAATA
>CAZRIQ010000035.1:0-3526 GCA_964600175.1 uncultured Melioribacter sp.
AACATGCAGAAATGGAAATGTTCACGGCATTTAAAAACAGCGAGATGGTTGGAAGAATTGCAGCAATTAAAAATGATCTCCACAATCAATACCATAACGATAAAGTAGGGTTCTTCGGGTTCTTCGAATGCATTAACGACCAGCAGGTTGCAAACACATTATTCGATGCCGCAAAAGACTGGTTGAAAAAAAAGGGTTTCGATACAATGAGAGGACCGGCTAATCCTTCGTCAAACGATGAATACGGAATGCTCTTGGAAGGATTTGATGATGAACCCCGCCTGTTAATGGCTTACAACCCAAAGTATTACCTTGATTTGTGCGACAATTACGGATTCAAAAAAGCTAAAGACTTATACGCATATAAAATTGAAAATGAAAAAATGATGAAGGTAGAAAAAATAAAACGTGTATCCGAACTCGCCAAGAAAAGATACGGTTTGAAAATTACCGAATTAAATATGAAAGAGTTCGACAAAGAACTGGAAAAGGTTAAATACGTTTACAACAAAGCATGGGCACCCAATTGGGGCTTTATACCAATGACGGAAAACGAGATCGATGCAATGGCGAAAGACCTCAAACCGCTTGTTTACCCTTCTTTAGTTTTGTTTGGGGAAATCAAAAATGAGCTGGTTGGATTTGCACTCGTTATGCCGGATTACAATCAAATATTCAAAAGTATGAACGGTAAATTACTGCCGTTCGGATTTCTCAAACTGTTTACACAAAAGAAAAAAATGACCTGGGCAAGAATAATAACACTCGGAATTATTCCCGAATTCCAAAAGAAAGGATTGGACGGTATTTTCTATTGGGAAATTGTTAATAGAGCAGCTAAAGTTGGAATTTTAAAAGGCGAAGCAAGCTGGGTTTTGGAAGATAATGAAATGATGAATAAAGGCGCCAAAACGATGGATGGAACTGTTTATAAGAAATATAGGATCTATGACATAAAAATATAAATGTACACTCAATGAAAACAAAATACATTTGTTTCTTTATATGTCTTGTCACTTCGCATGTTCTTGCTCAATTTTCAAGCAAGAATTATGACCTCGTAAAAACTACCGCCTTAAGAAAGTTCGATAAAGGAATCATCGGTTCATATCTGAAAGGTGATTCCGCTAATGTTAAAGCCGCATTGCTTGCACTTGCAAACAGCCGTGATACATCATTTGTCCCTTTAATCACAAAACTCGACTTCAGCAAGTATGGCGATTTAATTTCATTTGCTCTTGGTGAGATCGGCCCTAACAAACATTCTCAAGAATACCTCCTTAGAAAATTGCTGGATAATGACGCCAGATTCACCAAACCAATCTTGACTTCTTTGGGACAAGTCGGCGATTCTAGTTCATTAAAGCAATTATTTGAGATGAAACTCGCGGACAGCAGCGGTCTTCCTTTTACCATTTACAATTATGCAACGCGAGGTATAATTGTCGATAAAGAAAAAGAAGCGCAGTTTTTATATTCTCTTGCTACTGAATCCAAAAATGATCAAGAAAAAATTGACGCATTTTTTGTTTTGGCAAGAATCAGAATACCGGAAGGATTAAAAAAATCATTCCTCAATTATTTCCGGAACAATTTCGAGAAGTCAAATACCGAGTTAAAAATATTGTTGCTAAAGAATTTAAATACACTACAAAGTTTCGATTTACCCAATAAAATCATTTATACAATCGAAACCGATAAAGATTGGCGGGTGCGTACCGAAGGCGTTAAAGCATTGACAAAATATAATTTCAAGAATGAAAAAGAATTGAGCGATTATCTTATTTCTCTTTCCGATCCTAATCCCAATGTATCGAGACAAGCGGCGATATCATTAAAAAATGTTAAGATTTCCCCTTCATTGGAAGGTTTTGTAATTGACAAAATTACAAAGCTAATTTATGAAACAAATTTAACTACAAACACTCGCGGAGAGTTATTCGTTTCACTATGCAAGATCGATTCAAGTAGGACAAAGGAATTAATTACAAAGTACAAAAACAACCTCCCCAAAAACTTTATCTACAATGTGCTTGCAGAAAACACAACTGATCCTAATTGGAATTATAGTTTTAATAAAGCGAATCTAAAAAACGCAGATGAAGTAGAATTATTAGATTTGACTCCGGCTCTTCTTGCACTACAGAAATATCTTGTTAATGATAAAGATTATAAACAAAATATTCTTAATCTATTGGCTTCCGGGTATCCATCCACAATTTCAATTGTTGCCGATGGTCTGGAGGATACGCTTATAAACAATATGAAACCGATGCTGCAGCCGATAATTAAGTTTCAAGTTGAAAAATATTTAAACAATTCCAAGTTTTTAGAAAGCTTAATGTCATTAAATAATCTATCCGCAAAGATCTCTCCCAATTTCAAAAATGAAATTCTAAAAACTCTTGTAACATCAAATTTAAGCGCAATTACATCACTTGCAAACAAGGAGTTAGAAAACAACGCTCCGACGCCCGAAAAACCAATGCCGGTTTTCGATAAAATATGGTCTTATTCCTTTAAATATTCTAAAGCGATAGTTGTAACAAACAAAGGACAATTCACTATAAAATTTCTTCCGGAATATGCCCCGGTTTCAGTTGGAAATTTCTTAATGCTTGCTGACGAAGGATTCTTCAAAGACATAAAATTTCATAGAGTTGTTCCTAACTTTGTTATTCAAGCCGGGGATCCTTCAGGCACCGGCTGGGGCGGTTCAGACAATGAAATTGTTTCGGAGTTTTCCCCGCTGCCTTTTGAAGAAGATGCAGTCGGAATGGCAAGTGCCGGAAGGGATACCGAGAGTTCTCAATGGTTTGTGATGCACAGTTATTATCCCCACTTAAACGGACGATATACAAATTTTGGGAAGGTAATAAAAGGAATGGATGTTGTTTCCAGTATTGATCAGGGCGATATGATTTTAAAAGTAATTCCTATTCATTGAGCCCCAAAGCCTCGTCGTACTTTGCAGTATGCGGCGGATCAATCTTCCTCAGCGTTTCGAAAATAGACTTATCACTGTAATTCTTCAGGTACTCAGTTATTTCGCCGCTCTTTGCATCAAAAAAAACTTTTAACAAAACGCTGCGTGCTTCTATTTTATTTCTAACATTCGCAAGGTTCGTAATAAGTTTAACAATATTTGCTGTGGCTTGTTTGCGTGTATTCGGATTATTAAACAAATCAATACCGTTATAGTGATAGTCAAAATAATCCTGCCTGAACTGCTGGTATTTTGCGTTGAGCAAATTATCCACCAATCCCCTTCTACTATAAGCAGAACTTTGTGCTTGCCAACCGTCTGCAAACTTGCTTTGTGCTCCTCTAACAGTGATGTCGAGAGCTTTATTGAAAAAATCGGTGCCGCCCAACGGATAGTACGAATCCATATCGAAACCGACAATCACATATGCGTAATAATCCAGGAAGTTTAACAAAGGATCGAAATCCGCTTGATTAAAATACATCGCTTGATTTTTTTCATATCGGAACGACCATGAATTATCTAAAATGTTCAGCATTA
>CAZRIQ010000035.1:3536-12285 GCA_964600175.1 uncultured Melioribacter sp.
CTGTGTATTTAGATTTACCGTCAGTAGTCATGAAAAATACATTGAAAGTGCATTGGATTTTGTTGTCGCCCCAATTTTGATCTGTGTACTTATTATTATTCAGATAATCTTGAATTTGCTGCTGAAAGTTCGATAATCTGTCTCTATCGTCAGGAGAAAGCTGTTCGTAATTTACCGTAACAACTGCATTTAGTTCTTGAGCAATTGACAACGTTGACAGCATAAAGAAAAGAACTAATATTTTTTTCATTTCTCAGCTCAGATTTTTCTTGATTAAAAATATTGAAATGAATAACATTAAACAATCATTATCATTCAACTTTGATGAAATATTTATTCAGAGTTTCAATCCTTTTACTTCTTATCTTTTCGAAAAGTTTCTCACAAGTACATCCGGGAGCTAGACAAATTGCTCTTGCACATTCCGATGTAGCACTTTCTAACGATGTTTTTGCCGTCTTCAACAATCCGGCAGGCACCGCGCAATTAATGTCAAGAGAAATTGGATTTTATTATTCCCCTTCCCCTTTCGATTTAAAAGAACTGGCAAACGGTTACGCTGTAGTTTCTGAACCTACTGAATTTGGTGTTTTCTCAGCGGGCTTTATGTTTTATGGATTCGAACTGTACAAAGAAAATAAAATTTCTCTTTCATACAGCAACAAACTTTCGGACAACTTCCTATTCGGTATTACAGGTACGTATCATAATTTAAAAATTGAAAGATATGGTTCGGATAACACATTTAGTTTTAATTTAGGAGGGATAGCTGTTCTAAGTGAAAGTTGGAAAATCGGTTTCTATGCCGAGAATATTTCGCGTGCAACCTACGGGAATGAGTCAGATCAAATACCTACAGTCTTATGGCTTGGAACTTCATTTAAACCGGTAAACCAACTAAACACATTTTTTGCATTAGAAAAAGACTTGGATTACGATCCAAGTTTTAGATTCGGTATCGAATATAGGATTATCGAAAACTTATCATTGCGAAGCGGCTTTAACAATTACCCTTCGACTTACAATTTTGGTGTCGGGATATTTTTAGGACTTTTTGAATTCGACTATGCATTGTTCACCCATCAGGATTTAGGTTTAACCCATCAAGCCGGGTTGATAATAAGATTTGACAAATAACATATATTAATGAAGAAAATAACAACTGTCGTTTTTCTTCTTATTATCCCACAGAATTTGTTTGCCCAGGCGGATACCCTTCTTCAAAATGAATCTGCCGTCGACCTCATAGAAGAAATTTCTTCGGAGAGTGAAGACTCACAAATTTACGACTTGTTAGAACAGCTCTCGGATAATCCAATTCAAATAAATATTGCCGGCAAAACCGACTTAATAAGAATTCCGTTTTTAGATTTTCAAACTGCAAATAAAATTGTTGATTTTAGAGAGAAAAACGGCTTTTTTAAGGACGTAACTGATCTTTACAAAATCTATTCAATCGATAAAGAAACGATCGAAAAAATTCTTCCATATATCACTTTCACTGACTATTCCGATCAAAACATTTTCCAAAACTTATTTTCTTTTCAAAACATGAAAGTAAATTTTAGAACTAGAGGAATAGTTGATCTGCAGGATAGTAAAGGACTCCAAGAAAATAAATTTGCCGGTTCGAGGTGGAAAAATTACCAGCGGCTTCAAGTAGAAAGCAACGATAAATTCAGGCTCGGTCTGTTGACCGAGAAAGATCCCGGTGAAAGTTCATTCAATGATTTTTATTCATTCCACTTTCAAATAAAAAATTTGGGCTGTGTCAATAAACTAATTATCGGCGATTATTTATTAGAATTCGGTCAAGGATTGGCCATGTGGAGCCCATACGGGCTTTCAAAAAGTACCGATGCAGTCAACACCATAGGCAAGAAAGATCGTGGAATTGTACCGTATACAAGTTCTAACGAAAACCAATTTCTACGTGGCGTTTCGGCTCAACTCAATTTCGGAAATTTCCAGATGATTCCATTTTTCTCTTCGCATAAAGTTGATGCCTCGATTGACAGTATCACTTCATTTGTTATTTCAACACCAGTTGACGGAATGCACAGAACGCAAAGTGAATTAAATAGAAAAAATACTCTTCTAGAAAAAACATTCGGTATTTCACTTAAGTACAACTTTTTACCGAATTTGAGTACCGAATTCCTGTATTACAAAACTAATTTTGGGAATTCATTTACAAGTAATTCAGCTTTTGATATTTCCGGCAATGAATTTGAATTCTATTCCTTCAGCTATAGTTCATTTTGGAAAAGTGTTTTTGTCACCGGTGAGTTCTGCTACAATAGAATTTCGGCAGCAAGCATAAACAATATTGAAATTGCTGTTTCAAAGGATTTTACATTTGTTAGTTCGTTCAGAAATTATCCGAGAAACTTTGTTAACATTTACTCTAACGGTATGGGGGAAAGAAGTGGCACACAAAACGAAATCGGCTTTTACACCGGGTTCAAACTCAAAACTGCTGTCGGCACAATTAATTTCTATTACGATCAATTCAAATTTCCATATGCGACTTATTATAACCCGGTTCCTACATCCGGCAGAGAATTTCTAGTTTACTATTACGTTAGACCTTTCAACAAAACTGTGTTAACTCTCAAGTACAAAAACGAGAACAAGGAAGTTGCGAAAGTCTATTCGAATGAAAACATCATCGACAATCAAATCATCCAAAACATTAGACTTGATTTGACTTACACTGCAAATAAGTTCGTCACATTGAAAACCAGGTTGGAATCGGTTTTTCTTTCGTTCACAAAAACAAAAGACGACGCTGAAAAAGGTTTCCTCGTTTTCCAAGACGTTAGGATAAAGCCTTTTTCTTCACTCTTACTTTATCTACGAGCAGCGTTTTTCAAGACAGACTCGTACAATTCCCGTGTATACGAATTTGAAAACGATTTGACCGGAATTGTAACGAATCCTCCGCTGTATGGTAAAGGGCTACGATGGTATTTGGTAGCAAAGTATAGTCTGCCTTTGGGAATAACAATTTCAATGAAATATTCCGAATTGTACGAACCGGAAGAAAGAACTCTCGGCAGCGGCTACTCCGAAATCAACAGTAACTTGGATAACTCATTAAATCTTCAACTCGATGTGAAGCTTTAATATTACTTTCCTTTTAAATTCATCTGCACAACAACGGCACAAAAAAATCAAAATAATTTCTATTTGATCTATTTTGGGAAAGTTATATCACATACTTCCTTGCTTAAAATGACTCGTCTCTCTAATTTAGGTTATCGAATTATTGATATTTCAAGGAATATTCTGAATGAAAACTATCGTTGCTTTACCCGGAGATGGAATTGGAAAAATTGTTTTACCTGAGTCAATTAGGCTGCTAGATGCTGCCGGATTCAAAGCTGAATATGTTTGGGGCGATATCGGCTGGGAATTTTGGTGTAAAGAAGGAAATGCGCTTCCTCAAAGAACGATTGATTTAATTGAAAAACACAAGATTGCTCTCTTTGGAGCAATCACAAGCAAACCGAAAGATGCGGCGGAAAAAGAACTTGATCCTTCTCTGAAAGAAAAAGGTTACGTTTATTTTAGCCCGATAGTTGGTTTACGGCAACACTTTAATTTGGATATATGCATTCGCCCGTGTTTGTCGTTCAAAGGTAATCCGTTAAACTTTATTAAGAAGAAAGCCGACAGCGGTTTTGACGAACCTAAAATTGACGTAGTAATTTTTAGACAAAACACGGAAGGTTTGTATTCGGGCGTCGAATGGACAAATCCTCCGCAAAATGTTAGGGATGCTTTTGACACTCATCCTAAAATGAAAAAATTCAAGAATGTTCCAAGCGAAGAGTTGGCTATCTCGACAAGAATCGTTACAAAAAAGGCTTCGGAAAGAATTATTAGAGCCGCATTCGAATATGCAAAACAATACGGTTATAAAAATGTAACCGTCTGCGAGAAACCAAACGTGTTAAGAGAAACTTCCGGCATGATGGTTTCAATTGCAAGGCAAATAGCTAAGGAATACCTAGAAATCGCTTTGTGGGATACAAACATAGATGCGCAAATGATGTGGCTTACAAAAAACCCGGAAGATTATGGAGTAATTATAGCAGAAAATATGTTCGGTGATATAATCAGCGACGGTTTCGCCGGGCTCGTCGGCGGATTAGGATTTGCATGTAGTGCTAATCTTGGAGAAGACGCTGCAGTGTTCGAACCGACACACGGTTCAGCTCCTAAATACGAAAGTTTGAATCCGTCAATTGTTAACCCGATCGCTATGTTTTTGAGTGCATGCATGATGCTCGATCACCTAGGCGAAAAAACAATTGCAGATAGAATTAGAGTTTCAATCGCAAAAGTTATTGAAGAAGGAAAAGTTAGAACCTACGATATGATGAAACTTAAAGGCGGAGCCGATGCAATCAAGAATGGTGCGGCATCTACTCAGCAAATGACAGATGAAGTTATTTCTAATTTGTAAATAAATTTGGTGATATCATGAGTGGTATCCTTCTAATGCTGTTTACTTTAATAGTCTTCGGATTTGCTTACCGGTTTTACGGGCAATATCTATCCAATAAATTGAAAATTGATTCGACAAAAGAAACACCGTCACATACAATGTATGACGGTGTCGATTATGTGCCGGCAAAGGCACCTGTTCTGCTTGGGCATCATTTCGCTTCAATTGCGGGTGCGGGACCAATAGTAGGACCGGTCATCGCCGTAAGTTTCGGCTGGCTCCCTGTTTACGTCTGGATTCTCATAGGTGCTGTTCTGTTTGGAGGCGTACACGATTATACAACTATCGTTGCTTCCATTCGACACAACGCAAAATCAATCGGACAAATAATTGAAGTGTATATTGGAATAAGCGGTAAAAAACTTTTCCTTTTATTCGCATGGGCTACTTTAATTTTAGTAGTTGCAGTGTTCGCAATAATTGTTGCCGATACATTCACGGCAATTCCGAGTGCAGGTACTTCTTCAATTTTGTTTATTCTTTTGGCAATCCTTTTTGGTATGTCGATTTATAGATTCAAAATTCCGCTCTGGCTCGGAACGATTGCAGGCGTTGCACTTTTATTCCTCTCGATTTATTTGGGATACATCTTCCCTATCCAGTTAGATAAAACAACATGGCAGATAATTCTATTCGCGTACGTGTTTGTTGCATCTGTAACTCCGGTTTGGATACTTTTACAGCCAAGGGATTACCTCAATTCTTATTTTCTGTATCTTTTAATGGCAGCCGGAATTCTCGGTTTATTTTTCTCCGCCCCGATTCTTCATCAACCGGTTTTTGTTTCTTTTGAAGTAAAGAATTTAGGCTTCCTATTCCCTGCTTTATTCGTTACTGTAGCTTGTGGAGCTATTAGCGGCTTTCATTCAATTGTTGCAAGCGGAACAACTGCAAAGCAGCTTAATAATGAAAAGGATGCTAAGGTCATCGGCTACGGTGGGATGCTGATCGAAGGTGTATTGGCAGTTCTTGCATTGGTGGCAGTTGCATCTATGAGTAATGATATATTTGTGAACACCTTGTTAAATAAAGGCCCGGTTACGGCTTTTTCTATTGGAGTTGCAAATTTTATTGATAATATCCCTCTGCTGAATATACCAATACAAGCTTCCACAAGTTTTGTAGCTCTAGCTGTTTCGGCATTTGCATTAACGACTCTCGATACTGCGACACGATTGGCACGTTATAGTTTCCAGGAATTTTTTGAAATTACCGGTAAAGCTGAACAAAGTATTGTTGTTAAAAACCGTTACCTGTCTACGACAGTTACCGTAGTAATTGCTGCCGCGTTAACTTTCAGCGGGCAAACAATGTCGCTTTGGCCAGTGTTCGGGAGTGCAAACCAGTTATTAGCAGCATTAGCTCTTCTGGCAATTACTGTCTGGGTAACAAAATTAAAAATGAAAAGTACTTTTACTTTTATTCCGATGACTTTCATGTTTGCGGTCACTTTAACGGCATTAGCAATGTTGTTTTATTCCAATTTATTAAGTAGTCATTATGTGCTTTCGTTCATTTCGATATTGCTGTTTGGATTAGCCGTTACCTTGGGAGTAAAAGCATATTATGTTTTGAATAAACAACGAAACAAAGAAGGAGTATTACAAAATTGATCGCTGATAAAAAATCATTAAAAGGAAAAGTCATTGACTTATTCCCAGAGATAAAATGGATAACTGATAATGATCTCAAAGGAAAAGTAATCGACTGTTGGGCTTACGCAATTGAAAAAAGTGCTTTAACACTGGATGATCTCAAGGAAATACCTTTTTCACTTTTAATTAAAGATTGTAAGATTAGTTTTATGAATCACAAAAGAACTTGTGTAAAACTGGCTGTCGCAATGGCAAAGATTATGAAAGAAAATTTCGGTGATCAAATAAACTTAAATATGGATGTCCTGATTGCCGGGGCAATCTTGATAGACGTCGGGAAATTGTTAGAATATGAAAAGGTTGATGGAAAATTAACAACAAGTGAAGCCGGGAAATTGGTAAGGCATCCTTTCAGCGGCACTGCAATTGCAGAAAGATTCGGTTTGCCTTATGAAGTTCAACATATAATTGCGACGCATTCAAAAGAAGGAGACCTTGGCAAACGTACTGTTGAATCTATAATTGTTCATCACGCAGATTTTGTAAGCTTCGAGCCTTTCCAAGCGTAAGACGAGAGACGGAAAATGTAAGGGATAAATACTTGTATAACAAATAAGAGGTGAAAGATGCTAGAATTAAGCCATAAAAAACTCGACGTTTGGAAAACAGATATACAGCTTGTTAAAAAAAATTATAAATTGACGAAAAATTTCCCTCATGAAGAATTATTCGGTTTAACTTCTCAACTTAGAAGAGCATCTGTATCGGTACCCTCTAATTTATCCGAAGGATTGGCGAGGGAATATAAAGCAGAAACAAAAAGATTTCTTGATATATCGAGATCATCAATAGTTGAAATTGACACCCAATTAGAGATTTCTCTTTTACTTCAATTTTGTAAGGAAAATGATCTTAAAACAATCGATGAGCTTTTAAATAAAAGCTTTGCAATGACAACAAGATTAATTCAAAAGTATTCTTAAATTCGTCTACCGTTTTACGTCTTCCTTCTACCGGAGTTCAAAATGAATCAAAATTTGATAGAAAAGATAGCACAAAGATATACAGTAGGTTTACAGCCAAGCCAAACCGTTCATTCCGGAGATTACATCTCTATCCGTCCGGCTTATGTAATGACACACGACAATACGGGTGCCGTTATCCCAAAATTCAAAAGCATTGGCGCAACAAAACTTGCAAATCCAAGACAAGTAGTTCACACACTTGATCATAATATTCAAGATAAGAGTGAAAAGAATTTAGAGAAGTATAGAAAGATAGAAGAGTTTTCAAAGTCAGTCGGTGCGGATTTTTATCCCGCCGGGCGCGGGATCGGGCACCAGATAATGTGTGAAGAAGGATACGTCTGGCCGGGAACTATGGTTGTTGCATCTGACAGTCATTCAAATATGTACGGCGGGTTAGGATGCCTCGGGACCCCTATTGTAAGAACAGATGCAGCGTCAATTTGGGCTACCGGAAAAACTTGGTGGCAAGTACCTCCCATTGCAAAAGTAGAACTCAAAGGGAAGTTGCAGCGAGGTGTTACCGGCAAAGATATAATAATAGCTCTCTGCGGATATTTCAACAACGATGAAGTTCTAAATCATGCAGTTGAATTCGTCGGCGATGGAATTAAATATTTAGATATAGATCAAAGATTAACAATTGCAAACATGACAACCGAGTGGGGTGCTCTCGCGGGAGTTTTCCCTGTTGACCGAGTTACAATTGATTGGCTGAGAAAACGGATGAATTTCAATAACAAAAGAGGTTTAGCTGGAGTTGAATCTGATAAAGACGGAAATGGTAAACACACGAGATTAAATGTGCAAAGAATCAATCAACTGGAAAACGAGTTAGAAAATTTGTGCGCAGATAAAGATGCATTCTATGCAAAAGAATTGATCATTGACCTTGAAACGATAGAACCGTTTGTGTCAGGCCCGAATTCAGTTAAAGTTATAAATTCGGTTTCTGAGTTGAGAAATCAAAAAATAAAAATTAATAAAGCTTACTTAGTCTCTTGCGTCAACAGTCGTATTGAAGACCTAGCAGATGCGGCGGAAGTTGTGCAAGGAAACAAAGTAGCAGACGGAGTGAAATTTTATATTGCGGCGGCGTCAAGTGAAGTTCAGGCAGAAAGTGAAAAACGCGGGGATTGG
The DNA here is from genome assembly GCA_964600175.1 of uncultured Melioribacter sp. Taxonomy (GTDB): domain Bacteria; phylum Bacteroidota; class Ignavibacteria; order Ignavibacteriales; family Melioribacteraceae; genus Pyranulibacter. Next base: position 11,813 of record CAZRIQ010000035.1, read on the forward strand.
CAAAAATTATTGAACGCCGGGGCAATTCCCCTTCCTCCCGGTTGCGGTCCTTGTATTGGATTAGGTACCGGTTTACTTGAAGATGGAGAAGTCGGTATTTCAGCAACCAACAGAAATTTTAAAGGAAGAATGGGTTCTCCAAATGCACAAGCATATTTAGCTTCACCAGCAGTTGTTGCACAATCTGCAATAAGCGGTTTTATTGACTACAATTGGAATAGCAGTAAATCCAAATTAAACGGTGATATAAAAATCAATTCAAGACTAAAAGAAAAATCCGCTAGAACAAAAATTATAGACGGCTTCCCGAAAGTTGTTGAAGGTGAAATTATCTTTTGTCATCAAAACAATTTAAATACTGATGGAATCTATCCAGGCAAATACACATACATAGATGAATTTACTCCCGAGAAGCAAGCAAGTGTCGTAATGGAAAATTATGATCCTGAATTCAAAAATCTCGTAAAAGAAGG
>CAZRIQ010000036.1:0-12072 GCA_964600175.1 uncultured Melioribacter sp.
GAAAGGTCTCGGAAATTCATTGGAGATTCACATCTATAATCACAGACGACAACAGTCTTGTAAACATTCCTAATTCCGTTTTCCTAGACAACCCCGTGGAAAATGTAAATGTTGGGCAGGTAGAACATCTTGTTTCGCTCGAATACGATTTCCCGGCTGATCTCGACGTTAAAAAGATTTCAACGATTTTGACCGAGGCGGCTATTTCAACACCGTACACATTCAATAAAAACAAGCCGGAAGTGTTCCTCAAGAAGGTCAATCTGCTAAATGGAATTAACAAATTCGAAATTAATTTGTACATATTCGACCGGCGGTACGACAACGAAACTGTAAATTATCTCAATGAATCGATACTTGCAGAAGTGAAAAAACTGAAGGGCGCAAATTGAAGGATTCTACCAGGGAAAAAATACTCCGCATTTTAAAAATCATTGTGGTCATCTCGAGTATCCTCGGACTCTCATCAATTATTCTTGAGTACGGATTTCACATTACGGGCAACGAAGTTTTAATTCTGCATTACATCTCACTCGGCGTGATCTTCGTTTTTTTACTTTACCAATTCATTCAACTCTACCTATCACAAGAAAAGTCCGTTTACTTTAAAAGTCATATTGTTGAATATATCTTTGCCGGGTTAATCCTGCTGGAAATTATTCTTACCTTTTTCAACCTCAGCATGGTCGAAGCCGTCGGAGAAATACTAAACTTAAAAAACATAGCTTACCTTTACGTCGTCTTCGCACAAATATTTATTGTTCTCGGAATCATCCTCGGTGCATTGCGTTATAACAAACACATTCTTCAATCGAAAATAAATCCTTCCAGGTTGTTCATCTTAAGTTTCTTCTTTACTATTATGACGGGAACATTTTTATTGATGCTGCCGGCTTCAACAGTTAGAGGGGGCATTTCCTTTATCAATGCTCTTTTCACGTCAACCAGTGCCGTATGTGTAACCGGATTAATAACTGTTGACACCGCAACATACTTTACAAAATTCGGGCAGATAGTAATAATGCTTCTTTTTCAAATAGGCGGACTCGGGTTGATGACCTTCACAACCTTCTTTGCATTATTTCTCGCGGGAGGATTGGGAATTAAAGAACGAATTGTGTTGAACGATTTGCTCGATGAAGAGAACATCGGCGCTATAACGAAAATTCTCGCTTACTTATTGTTAATAACTTTTACCGTTGAGCTTGTCGGCGCAGCAATTTTATTTTTCAGTTCGAGGGCATCTTTCCCGAATTTTGAGGATGCACTTTTCACTTCACTTTTTCATTCAATCTCGGCTTTTTGCAATGCGGGTTTCTCGCTTTTTTCGATGAACTTAATGGATCCTTTAGTAAGAACAAACTACGTTTACACGACGACAATTGCTTTCCTTATTATAATCGGTGGTATTGGTTTCCCAACAATTATGAGTCTCTTGAGTGTCCGACACATATCTTCTAAGCTTAAAACAATAAATTTCCATATACCGCTTCAAACCAGGATGGTGCTTTTAACTACATTGATACTTATCGTCTTCGGCACAGCGGTTACTTACCTGTTGGAATACAACAATACGCTGAAGGGAATGGATTTTTTGGCACAACTGCATGCAGCGTTTTTCCAATCCGTAACTGCAAGAACCGCCGGGTTCAACACTATCAACTTTGGCGCGGTTTATGTGCCCACGGCAATTCTATTTTATTTTTTAATGTTTGTCGGCGCATCACCCGGCGGAACGGGCGGCGGAATAAAAACAACAACTTTTACAATTCTTATTAAAGGCACTTTTTCAATGTTGAGGAACCGTAAAAATGTTACAATAAAAAATAGGTCTCTCTCCGACGAACTGGTTATTAGGGCTTTGATCAAAACGGGTCTCAGCATATTTTTCATTACGCTGGGGATTTTCTTTTTAACTATGACTGAAAAATTTAATTTGGTTGATGTTGCATTTGAAGCTTTCAGTGCTTTCGGAACCGTCGGTTTATCCCGGGGAATTACTTTTTCCCTGACCGGCACAGGAAAATTGATAATAGTTATGTTAATGTTCATAGGGAGGGTCGGGCCAATTGCGTTCCTGTACACGTTCATGAGGAAGCCAAAACCGATCTACCACGATTTGCCAAACGAAAATATTTCAATATTATAAACGGGAAATAAAATGAACAAGAAATTTGCAGTAATTGGTCTGGGAGATTTCGGCATCAGCATAGCCGTTTCACTGGCGGAAAAAGGTGCCGAGGTAGTTGCAATCGACCGCGATATGGAAATCATAGAAGATATAAAAGATAAAGTAACCTACGCTGTAAAAATGGATTCGACCGAGGAGCGTGCGCTTCGTTCAATTGGTGTCGATAAAATGGATGCGGTAATAATTTCAATCGGGACAAATTTTGAAGATACTATATTGACATCCGTACTGTTATTGCAGATGGGCGTGAGAAAGGTTGTTGCAAGAGCCTCCTCAAAAATCCAGGAGAAAATTTTAAACAAGCTTGGCGTTCATCAAGTTATCACGCCGGAATTCGAAATCGCAAACAAAGTTGCAAACACATTATTAAGCGACGACATACTGGATTACATCCCGATCGGCGAAGAATATAATATACTGCAAATTAAAACTCCGAAAGCTTTTGTCGGAAAATCATTACAGGAAATAAATCTTCGAATCAGGTTCAATCTCAACCTCATTACAATAAAAAGAAACTACACTGTAAAAGATGAGGCGACGGAAGAAGAAATCGTAAAACAAAGAATTTACGGTGTGCCGACCTCTACGACTGTCTTGGAGGCAAACGATGTACTGGTTCTTTTCGGAAAGGAAAAGGACATCAAAAAGATAATCGAATAATCTCCGGGAAAATTTCCAAAAGGTGCTTTTTCATTCCGCAATAACGATTTTTTGTGTTTCTAACTACAATGCAAAATCATCATGCAAATTCCCACTTTACACTATAAAAAGAGCCGTTAATTAATTATATTGATACGAAAAACTTAATAGGTTTAGATGTTGCTTTTTTCCATACCGCTTAATATGTTTTTTAAAAACCAACCAGCCGGACTTTTTTACGTTCCCGAAATAAGCCGGAGAAAACGAAAACCATGTCCGCAAAGAAACAAAAAGCTGCAGAGAACAACCTAAGCAAAAAAGAAGTTGAAATTGCCAGGCTGGTCGAATCAAGTCCCGGGGTAATTTACAGCGCTAAAACCGATGGATCTTTCGGAATCACTTTTATTACCGACAACGTAAAAGACCTCCTCGGACACACAACCGATTTATTTATCAAAGACGAGAACTTCTGGTCTAAAAACATACACCCCGAAGACATCAAGAACCTCTTTGAAGAGTTAAAACAACTCAAGGAAACGGGAAGCGGTTCAGTCACATACAGATTCAAAACCGCTAATGGAACCTGGCTGTGCATACGCGATGAGTTCAAACTAAACACAAATCCTGCAACCGGCAAAACGGAACGGATCGGACGGTTAGTTGAAGTCACCGAAGAAAGGGAAGCGCAAGAGAAAATGGAATTACTTATCAGCGCCTTCAACTCTTCTACCAATTTAATATCCATTACCGACGAGAAAAACCGATTTATTTATGTGAACAATGCCTTTTTACGAAAATACGGTTATAACGAAAATGAGGTGTTGGGAAAAACACCTTATCTTCTACAACCTCCAAATGCTAAAAGCGACATCCTGAAAGTCATTTTCCCCAAAACAAAAGAGGGCGGTTGGGAAGGAGAATCGGTAAATATTAAAAAGGACGGGGTTGAATTTCCTATCCATCTAAAAACCTCATTGATTATACATGCCGGTAAAACAATTGGGCTTCTTGGAATTGCCGAAGATATCTCGGAAAGAAAAAAAGCAGAGGAAAAGTTAAAAAGAAGCGAGAACAATTTATCTAAAGCTCTAACATTTGCCCATCTGGGTTATTGGGAATACGATGTCAAAAGCGATTTATTCACATTCAATGATCAGTTTTATAAAATATTTCATGCTACAGCAGAACAAGTAGGCGGATACACTGTGTCATCTTCAGAATATGCAAAAAGATTTGTGCACCCGGACGATCTCCCAACTGTAGGAAAAGAAGTTCAAGCCGCTATTGAAACCACCGATCCTAATTACAGCCATCAATTAGAACACCGTATTCTCTATGCCGACGGCGGGGTTGGCTACATAACGGTACGCATTTTTGTTATTAAAGATAGCCATGGGCAAACAGTTAAAACATACGGCATTAACCAGGATATTACTGAACTAAAATTAGCCGAAGAGGACCTCCAGCGTGCAACCGAAGAGGTACATTTAATCTTCTGGCGTGCAAAAGTAACAAAGTTAGATGATGAGACTAAAGATGCCCACGGTTTCCATTGGGAAACAAACTACCTAAACCTCGATAAGGTGCATGAATTCCTTCCAATAAAATTAGTGCCGAACAGAAGTCTGGTTGGGAGTTTTTATTTGAGCTGGTTCGAGGAAGATAGAAAGGCGATGAACAAACGAGCCGCGGATGCTTTTGGTAATGGGGCGGAGAATTATTCCCAGAAGTTCCGTTTAAGGGATGCTAATGACAACATTCACTGGATGGAAGAGAACGCAAGGATTATACGAATAACCGACAAACAATTTGAAGTCGTCGGTTTTATAAGAGATATTACAGACCGCAAAATAATGGAAGAAGACCTTAGACGGATTACAAACGCATTGCGCGTAATTTTCTGGCGTTCGAATGTTGAAAAACTGGATGACCCTAATAAAGGAACCGGCGGCTTTGACTGGAAGACACATTACATTAACTATGAAAATGCCAGAGAAATACTGTCTCTAAAAGAATATCCCGGTAACACGCTGGCCGAAAACTATTATCAAAGCCGGCTCGAAGAAGATAGAATAGAAATGGACAAACGCAGCACGGAAGCACTGAGAAGCGGTGCGGACGGCTACTCGCAAAATTTTAGGCTCCAAGATGCAGACGGTAAAATTCACTGGATGCACGAAGATACCAAAATTAACCGCTTGTCTGATACACAGTTTGAGGTTTTAGGAGTTATCACTGATATTACAGACCGCAAAATAATGGAAGAAACCCTTGGACAGATTACAAACGCATTGCACGTAATTTTCTGGCGTTCGAATGTTGAAAAATTGGATGACCCTAATAAAGGAACCGGCGGTTTTAATTGGAAGACACATTATATTAATCTTGAAAATGCCAAAAATATACTGTCTATAAAAGAAATTCCCGGTAACATGCTTGTCGAAAACTTTTACTACAGCTGGCTCGAAGAAGACAGGCGGGCAATGGATGCCCGCAGTGCCGAGGCACTTCGCAGCGGAGCAAATGGTTATTCCCAGCAATTCCGCCTAAGGGATGCAAATGATAATATTCACTGGATGCATGAAGACGTAAAAATTAAACGCTTAACCGAAACAGTATTCGATGTTATCGGGGTTATTACCGACATAACCGACCGGATACGTACGGAAGAAGCACTTCAAGAAACCGAAAAACAATACAGAGAAGTTGTTGAAAACGCATCGGACATTATTTATTCCGTGGATCTAAGCGGTCATTTCACTTTTGCAAACGCTGCCTCACAACGAATCTCGGGATATTCCTTCGAAGAACTGAGCAAATTAACTTACTCGGATCTTGCTTTGCCCGAATACAAAGACAAGGCAAAGCGGGTATATTTGAGACAGTATTTAAAAAAGCTTCCTACCGTTTATTTCGAATTCCCTTTCAAAACCAGTTCCGGAGAAATTAAATGGTTCGGACAGATTTCATCACCTAAATTCGAAGAAGGGAAAATTATCGGTTACCACGTAATTGCCAGGGATATCACCGAACGAAAACACGTAGAAGAAGCACTTAAAGAAAGCGAAAGCCGGCTTACTTTAGCAGTTGAAAGTGCTAACCTCGGTTTGTGGGACCAAAACTTAAAAACCGGAAAGATCATACGAAACAAAAGATGGGCAGAAATGCTCGGGTATAATCTTGAAGAAATCGAGTCCAACTTGACCAGTTTCAGGGCTTTAATTCACCCGGATGATCTTCCCGCGCTCGACGAAAAAATTTCAGTGCACGGTACAGGTATCTCAAATTCATTCTCAGTCGAGCACCGGATGAAAACCAAGGGCGGAGACTGGAAATGGATACTTAACCGCGGTAAGATAATAGAGCGTGATGAGGACGGAATCCCGGTGCGGACTATAGGCTTACACATGGATATTAGCGAACGAAAAAAAACAGAACTGGAAATAATCGCTGCGAAAGAAAAAGCCGAACAATCTAATAAATTGAAATCAGAATTTTTGGCTCAAATGTCACATGAAATCAGAACCCCGCTGAATGTTATCGTCAACAGTGTCGACCTAATCAAAGCCCAAATGGATGTTATTAAGGTCGATCCAGACTTTCAAGATTTGTTAACAAGTACCGAGTTGGCTTCGCAGAGAATAATCAATACTATAGATAAGATTCTTAATATGTCCGAATTGCAGACGGGTGTTTATGAACCGATTTTACGAGAGACGGATCTAAAAGAAGATATTATTTCCAGGTTATACTCCGAACACAAAAATTTTGCAGAAAATAAAGGACTAAGTTTTACTTTCAGCTGCAAAACAAATAATACCAAGATTACTGTGGACCGATATAGTGTAACACAAATTTTTGCAAACCTTATTGACAACGCCATTAAGTACACAAAAGCCGGGAAAGTTGAAATTACAATGAACGACACTGCAGACAAAAAATTAATTGTAGAAGTGAAAGACACAGGGGTTGGAATAAGTGAAGAGTTCATACCCAGAATATTTGAACCGTTCGCACAAGAAGAGCACGGTTATTCCAGAACATATGATGGCAATGGCTTGGGGTTGGCGCTGGTTAAACGATACTGCGATATCAATAACGCCACCATAAGCGTTGAATCAAAAAAGAATGTGGGCTCTGTTTTTAGCGTAACTTTTATAACAAAATAACGGGTGCAAAATGATAAACCGATTATTGTTTATCGAAGACGATGACTTAACCCAGAAAATGATAAGAAAAATTTTTGAGGGTGAATTTGCGGTTGAAACATGTGCTTCAGCAGAAGAGTTTTACCAAAAATACAAGTCGGATTCTTTCGATATAGTCATAATGGACATTTCATTAAAAGGAGAAAAGCACGGTATCGACTTAACAAAAGAGCTGAAAACTCTTCCCGCTTATTCAAAAACACCAATACTTTGTTTAACCGCACACGCTTTTCAAAAAGATAGAACCAATGCTTTCCATGCAGGTGTGGATGCTTTTCTAACAAAGCCGGTTCAAAACAGCATGCTGAAAGAAACGGTTCAATCGTTGATTTCAAATACATTTAAAAAGTGGGGATAGAGATACTATCCTGTTTCTACGTGTTGATAACGAAATATTTTAATACGCTCTTGTTTATTTTAAAGTACTTCATCAATTTATAGACCGCGGTTCTCATTCCTCTTTTTAAAAGATTTCTGAAAAAGACCCGTCTCTTTTTACGCCTACATATCGAAAATGAAAATGCGTTACAAAAATTTATTATCATTGGTTGCTTTTATCCGGTTTGACACAAGCTAAATTCGAAAAGCGGTGTTAACATTAGTGTTGACCAATATATGAAGTGCTTGTGAAAGCCAACAGGAAATTATGCAAGAACTTCTGCCGCAAGAATTAAATGCCCACCGTAAATCCAACAACCACCATCCTTCTCCCGAAATAGCTTTTGATCTCTTTTCGTTCGCTGTAATCCGGTGAATATGAGTAGCCGAAAATATTAGTAAAGTTTAAGATGTTGATTCCTTCCACATAACCAATAAACGAATACTTATCAAAAATCTGTCCGAAATAAGTTAACCGCAGATCGACTCTTTTGTAATCCGGGTAACGCGAAGAATTGGTTGCGGAATAAACCGGCTCGTAAACATTGACGTCGCTTCTAAAAACCGAAGACACTATTGGAGTAAAAGGTCTGCCGGTTGCATACTTTGCCGTTAGCCCGAGCTGAAAATTCTCCGACAAATTATATTTGGCAACCAGTGCAAAGTTATGAGTTATGTCGAAACCACTACTTGTGTAGTTATCGTAATCCATCCAAAGCCGTTTCGTGTTGATGTACCCATAAGAAATCCAGCCGTCAATACCGAACGGTAATGTTCCTTTATAAATTATATCGACGCCGTTTGCAAAACCGTAACCGGAGTTATCATAATTAAGAACATCGTTTTCCCTGGGAAGGTTTTTGTAATCTTTTCGATAGACTTCAACACGAAATGAATTGGCATCATTCAATTGATATTCATAAGAAGCAATAATGTGGTTAGCCTGCATGGGTTTCAAATTGGGATTGCCGTCAACCGGGCTGAACAATCTCGGATCGGGTATTTGCCTGAATATTCCCCATCCGAAACGGAGTGTAGATTTATCGTCAAGCTTATAACCCAGGCTGAACCGCGGGTCGACCCAGTTAAGATTTAGAGCAACAATATTATCAAACCGCACACCGGCGGTTGCGGACAGGTTATCTATACCAAAAACATTTGCTGATTGAACTTCCCCGTACATCCCATAGCGCGATCCACCGAATTCCGAATTAATCACTTCGGATTGAGCGCCAGGTCTTATATCGTAATCATCCATTGGAATTTTGCCTTCATATTTTACCTTGCGGTTTTCTACTTCGGCACCGCCCAAAATTTTTATTCCGTTCCCAACCATAAACTCCAAGTCGCTGCGGAAGGAATAAACATAATCCGTTCTAAGTATGTCGAGTACACCGAGCAGCCATGAATTTGAATACTTGTTATATGAAACGCTGTTTTTCATTACAAGGTTACCGAATAAAACATCGGAACCCTGGAGGTTTATAAAAGTATTTTTTGTATTACCATTGAATGTGCCGTTGTATTCAGCCCGTTCCACTTTCACACCTTCTTCATCGTCGGCTAAGATTGTAAACAATTTTAATCTGCCGGTTTTAGAATAGTTATAAACCATTCCGCCGGTGAAGTTTTTAGAGCTCGGCGCTACTGTTAAACGGTCTAGCCCGCCGTTAAGCCAGAAGATCGGCTTTGTAAAATTTTGTCTCGCATCGAAGTACAAACCGAACTTTTCCGGATCGATTGCGACATTTGCAGTAACATTCCCGCTCGCAAGAGAAAGTCCCACGCTTGCACTTGTGTTCTCCGGCTGATTTCTAGTTTCAATATCAAGCACGCCTGATAAAGCGTTCCCGTATTTTGCCGAAAAACCCCCGCTCGTAAAGTACATTGATTTAATCGCGCTTTGGTTGAGGTTCGAAAATATTCCGCCGTACGCAGATTCATAAGTATACGGATGATAAACAACCGATTGGTTTACCATGGTGATAGTTTCAATCGGATCGCCGCCGCGAACGTAAAGTTCGGCACTTTCAGAAACCTGTGTTACACCCGGCATAGTTTTTAACGATTGATAAATATCTGTTGCACCGCCAGGTGTTGTAAGTACATCCATCCTACTTACTACTAATCCCTTGTCTTTATCGGATCCGTATGAACTCGCAGTAACTATTGCCTCATTCAATTTTACCGCACTCTCAGCTAATACTATTTCCTCAACAATTTTTTTCGAAGAGCCGAGTTCAAGTACTTTCGAATATTTTCCGTATCCCACCATGCTTGCAATTAATGTAACTTTGCCGGATTGAACAGTTTTAAAACTGAACGAGCCGTCGTCTTCGCTCATCGCACCGTCGGATGTATTCAGCAAAAACACATTTGCAAAAGGAACCGGTTTGTTGTTCTCATCCTTCACTTTCCCGGCAATAGTTGTTTTGTTCTGTGCATGTACAATATTCAAAAAACAAAGCGCCGCCATAAGACAAATTATTGATTTCATATTACTTACCTTCCCGTGTTACTTGTTGGTTTTAAGCTTCTCTTCGAGTTTTGGAAGAAGCGAATATTTGACCCACCCGAATTCAGGTTCGATGCTCAGCGCTTTTTTGTAAGCAAACTGCGCAGCTTCGTTGTTGTTCAACATTTCCTGCGTTCTCCCCATCCACGCAAGTGTTTCGACATAGCCCCAGTTCGGGTCGGTACCGTTTTCATTCTCATCATCTTCGAAGAGCTTTGCCGCCTTGTTAAAATTTTTCAATGCGTCTTTATAACTGCCGCCGTACATCTGAGGTGTGTTAAAATTCATCATTCCTCTAATCACATAACTGTAAGGTTTTTCAGGATTGGTTTTCTGCGCATCATCAAGCAATGAATGAATACGGAAAGAAAGTGTGGCTCCGCTCATCGGGTTCGTTGCAATTTTCATCATATAAATCGCTGCTGCAAGAATTTTACCGTCAGCCGCAAAATCCTTGTCGGCTCCAAGTGTATCCGCATTTTTTAGTGCGGTTTCGTAATACCTATCGAAAAGAATGGAACTGTCCCGCACGCTCATTTCAAGAAGTTTATAATCAACCAAAGTGATATAATAGAGAGGAAGCATATTCGACTTATCCATATCAAATGCTTTTTCAAAAACAGTCTGTGCTTCCAGCATCTCATTCATATTGTAGTGGAGATAGGCTGCTTTTGATAGCGCTCTGCCTTGGCTAATCAGGGCACTTACAGAATCCTGCTGTGCAGACAGGCTAATTGAGAACAATAAAAACAATACTGTAGTAATTACTTTTTTTGTTATTTTCCCCGCATGGCGGGATTTTCCCGAAGTGTCGGGACAAACTATTTCATTCAACATTTTTAACTCCTTTTATTTATTATAAAGCGCTTTAAAAAACAAAGTGTGTTTGCAAAAAAATTTATTTCTTCACCATCTTTTCCAATTGCTCAAGATAATCTTCAAATGCTTTTCTACCGTTTTTTGTTAACGCATACATTGTTCGCGGTTTCCTGTTAACAAACTCTTTCTTAACCGAAATGTATCCGGCATCTTCCAGTTTCTTGAGATGAACGCTCAAGTTCCCGTCTGTTGCGTTAACTTTCTCTTTCAAAAAATTAAACTCTGCCTCTTCCACGGTTATTAACAGAGCCATAACCGCAAGTCTAATTCTCGAATGAATAACATCATCGAGCTGTTGATAATCAAAATCACTCACGCTTTTACCGTTGCATCCTGTTTGTATTTTCTATATATAATTATGCCGGGAATTGTTTGAAAAAAAAGCATCAACAGAGCCATGATTAGAAACGATTTTACACCCGTTACATAAAACAACAAAATCCCGCCGAGCCACCAGCCGAACGACAAATTGCTCAGCCATTTAACCTCCATAATTTTACCAGAGACAAAGTATGCGCTGCCCATAATTATACATGCAAGCGAGCTAATTGCCATCGGGTTAATTACTCCAAAAGAGGGACCGATAAAACCTATGATTGTCATTGCGATTCCGGCAGCCAGCCAAACGTTGCCGATTACTTTACCTGCATAAGTGGGCGGGTGTTTCTCCTTCAGCTTTCTTCTGTTATAGAATGAATAAATCCATCCGATAGGAATCAGAATAACCCAAATCCAGAAATAGTTAAAATAGATGCCGGCCACGTGAAAAATATATGTCGACATCATCCCGATTATAACCAGCACTCCCCAGAAAATATAATCTTTGCCGTTATAGACTATTGATTTCCTGGTTTCTTCAATTATCTTTCTAATGAACTGAAGTTCTTCAAGGGCTGTTTTTTCATTCATTTTTATCACCTTTTCAAAGCGCTTTGTTTTTCAAAGTAAATGTAACTTATTTATTATTGTTTGTCAAGTTATTTAAAATATATCGATGATTTCCTTGTTAAAATAGCCCCATTCCGGCTGACTCGATTACTCGCGGCGGGTGTATAAAATTTCCATGCCTGTAAGTCGACATTTATGTCTACAAAAAACTGGTTTGCGTTAAAAAAGAACTTGTCGAGATAAATCTCGACCTACTCATCCGTGCTATGCAAAATCTCTCCGCCAACTATTGTGTACAGAACTTTTGTGTTGGATATTTCATCTTCGGGACATTTCATTAAATCGTTAGAAAGAACAACAATATCAGCCAGTTT
>CAZRIQ010000037.1:0-2778 GCA_964600175.1 uncultured Melioribacter sp.
TGGTATGCAAGGTTAACTATCTTGGCAATTTTATCGAAGTTAATCTTATCAACATCGTCTGTTGGTTTGTGATAGTCTACCGTCATGTCGTCAAAGAAAAACACTATCGGGATGTTAAACTTCGCATAGTTGTAATGATCGCTCCGGTAATAAAATCTTTCCGGGTCGTTCGGGTCGTCGAATTTATAATTGAATACCAGCTTAGAAGTTTTTTCATCCTCCTGCTTTACAAATTTGTAATACTCCGTACTCAACTTGTTCGAACCGATACAATAGATTGAATCGGTTGCTTCCCTTCCAACCATATCCAGATTAATATCGGTCATTATCTGATTCATATAATTAACAGTGGATGTCAAATATTCCGAACCGAGCAAACCTTTTTCTTCGCCCGTATGGAAAACTACTAGAATCGATCTCGCATTTTTATGTAGCCTGGCAAGTATTCTTGCAGATTCCAGAATAGAAACCGTACCGGAACCGTCGTCATCTGCACCGTTATAAACAACGCCGTCGCGTGTACCTAGATGATCATAATGTGCGCTTAATACAACATACTGGTTCTTCAATTGCGGATCGTTCCCCTTTATTATCCCGATCACGTTCCTTGCCTTTGCCATATCTATATTTACTTTCAAATTATATCTAAGCTGTTTAGTAAGATTAAAATGCGGGAGGCTTTCATGCGCTTCATCAAGCTTTTTAATATCATTAAGCATATAGACTTCCCCATCGAAAAGTTCCCCTGCAAAATCTTCGTTCATTACAAAAGCCGGTATGTTGCCTTCCGCAAGTTCATCTGTCTCAACGTCTTTCAACAGTTTATAGCGCGGGGTTGTTGTTGCTCTGCTTATATAGCCCCAATATTTCATCAACTGTTCACTGGGCACAACCAACAAACCAACTGCCCCCATCTCCTTTGCCGTTTTTGCTTTTACATCAACACGTGAATATTGTGTCGGCTTTTCACCGTCAAAATACGTGGTGTCTTTCGAGAACGGCTCGCCGAGCAGAACGACTACCGTCTTCCCCTTCACATCGAGATTAGAATAATCGTCATAATGATACTCGTCCGCTTTGATGCCGTAACCGGCAAACACAATTCCACTCGATTGGCTTAAATAATAGTCATCCGAAAAATTTCGTGACATATTTGCAAACTCTTCTCCCGCCAATGCACTATCGATCATTTCACCTTTATTATCCATCAATGTTATATTGGAACTTTTATCATATGAAAGCAATTGCAAATTGAAATTCTGAAAATATGTTGAACTATCGCCGAAAGGTTCAACACCATACTCTTTGAGTTGTGTTGCAATAAAAAGTGAGGCGATCTTTTCATCCTTGGAACCGGCTTCTCTACCGCCGAGTTCATCTGACGCAAGAAACTGTAGGTTAGCTTTTAAATTTGTCTCGCTGGGATATTCATCTTGAGAAAAAATATTTTGTGAAAACAAAAACAACAACAAGACTGCAATCAAGACAGATCTATTCTTCATTATTTTTCTCCATTGGGTATTTAACAAATATGAGGCGGAAATTAAGTAAAAATTGGGGATTTTACTTACCCGAAAAAAAGGAATATTTGTTAAATACTGCGGTGTTGTTTGTCAACCATATAACTAACTCAACTTTCGAACATGTGCTGTTAACAAACACGCGGTTAACAATACTAAGACAAGGTCATTTCCCTTTCGAACCATTCAACCGATTAATAAGTCTTAATAAACGGGTAATGGAATGATAAAGAGCAAATTATTATGTTTGTGTTATGGAGACATGGTTTAAACCAAAACCAGGCGGCGGACTTAGGTGGACGCCGCCCGTCTCCGCTTAATTATCGTCAAACACATCTTCCAAAAATCTTTCAAACCAGTTTTTTGTCTTTCCCCTATTTCTCATGTAGGTACTGAATTTACTATTAGTGGTTATACCGATCGGTCCCTCATATATACCGCCGTCTTTATAACCGTCGTAAACGCGGACAGCTATTGTGTTTTCCCCGTTGAAGTGTATTAAATCGTGAGGTATATAATAATATCTCAACTTGCTGTATTCATCTTTAAAATGAATTCTGGAAGCGTCATCGTAGAACTTTCCCACTGAACCGATAAGTTTCCCATTAAAATATGTCTGGTCAATGTCGTCTATTTTTCCCAGAAGCAGAATAAGGTCTTTTTTCTCCAGCCAGTAAGGTATCTTAAATTGTATCCTGTACCATGCAAATCCGTCATAGTCTTTGTAACCCTGTGCTTCCCAGTAAGCGGGAACCCCAATTTTACCCCAATCGCTGTCGTTATAATTCGGGTCCCTCCAATCCTTATTATCACCAATTTCAAATTTCCAATTGCCGCGTAAATCCACATCAAGCCATAAAGCATCTTCGTCCTCGTATATACCTTGGTCACCCTCCACAATTCCGCCGCCAAGTTCCGAATCGTATACTCTTACGGCAATTGTGTTCTCATCACCAAAATTTATATCTTCTTCAGGCAATACGTACTGACGCCAAACATAATATGCCGTTTGATAATCCGGCGGAAACTTACCGGAAGAACCGATTAGTTTCCCGTTGAAGTATACTTCGTCAACATCGTCTACTCTGCCTAAAAATAAAGACATGCTTTTTCCTTTGTATGAAGACTTTATATACACTCTGGTTCTATACCATGCATACCCATCGTAACCATAGAATCCCTGGTCTTCCCACGTGGAAGGAACTCTTATTCTTTCCCAGTCACTATCATCGAATTCAGGATTAGCCCATTTCATGTT
>CAZRIQ010000037.1:2788-6610 GCA_964600175.1 uncultured Melioribacter sp.
TCAAATCAATAAGTTCTTTCCAATCTCCAGCCCTTACCTGAGTCATCAATACAAGAAGGAAAAAGCATATCATCATCGGGAGGATCAAATTTCTATTCATTCTGTCATGCAACATAAAATTCACCAAAATTTTTATTTCAACATACTTCAAAATAGTTTAATAAGAGTAATTTTCATGTAAAAAGATGTAAACAATTGTAAAAGCTACTTCGAAATTCCCGCCAATATTTTCGAATCTTCTACCACTCTTTGGTACTCATCGTGAATAGTAAGGAGCGCTTCTTTAACCTTGTCATTCGGAGAAGTTACCCCAAACTTATAGATTGCATTGATACCTTTTTCATTGCCAATCATATAAAGCGACATAGCAGCCAAAATTTTGACTTCCGGATCATTCGATTTCTTTAACTCCTCAACTAATAAATCCACGGCACTTTCGATCTTGTACTGTCCGATGAAATAAATACAACTCTTTTTCAATCCGACGTTGTCCGAGCCAAGTCCAACCAAGTAATTAAATTCTTCTAACTTAGTAAGAGCTCTATGTTCGGATCCGTCCGCAAACGCCGCAGTATTTGAACCTAAGATCGCCGCGGCAAATAAAACTAATACCGCTAATTTTGTGATTTTCATTTTATACCCCCATGTTAATTGTTTTTTTGATTTACACTACTTGAGACTACTAATTAGTATTACAAGTTGTCACGTCAAAGTAACACTTTGTAAAAAGTTGTCATGCTGAATGCGGAATCTTAAAATACCGATGAGCCTTTAATATAAATGCGAAAAGAGTTTTGCAGCGGCTGTTTTTTTGCCTAAATAAATCAGTTTAGAAGTTTATAACCGATACCGTGAACGGTAATTATAACTTTAGGGTTGTTCGCATCTTCTTCTATTTTTTGCCGGAGCTTTACTATAAAATTATCTATTGTTCGTGTTGTTGTAGTTCCTTCCTGTTCCCACACATTTTTTAACAGTTCATCCCTGCTTACTGTTTTGTTTTTATGTTTAACCAGGTACCTCAGCAGTTCAAACTCTTTGTGGGACATCGAAACTTCAATGCCTTCTTCCATAGCATTGTAGGAATTAAAATCAACTGTTAGTTTGCCGATATCAATTATTTCAGGAACACCTGCGGTAGTACTTCTCCTTAAGATTGCCTTAACACGAGCGAGAAGCTCACGTAAACTGAAGGGCTTTGTTATATAATCATCGGCACCCAACTCCAAGCCGAGAACTTTATCGATCTCTTCCCCTTTTGCAGTCAGGAAAATTACCGGGACGTTGATATTTTTTTCACGAATTCTTTTGCAAACATCAAAACCGGAAAGCTTCGGCAGCATTACATCCAACACAACAAGGTCATAACTCCGGCTTAAGATTTTTTCCAAACCTATTTGACCATCTTCTGCCAAATCAATATCATAACCTTCAAATTCCATGTTGTCTTTAAGACCGAGCCGCATATTCGGTTCATCTTCAACTATCAATATTTTCGGCATAACATCCCCCGAATTTAATTGTTAACCTTTCTATTTAACACAAAGTTACGAAGCTTCTGTAGAAACTTCTTTTTTACCTACGGGAAAACAAAGTGTGAAACAGCTTCCTTCCCCTGGTGCGGATCGTAATTCAACTTTCCCGTTATGTACTTCAACAATGTGCTGGACTAATGTTAATCCCAAACCACTTCCTTTTGTATTGTGGACTGCCCCTTTTGAAGCACGATAAAACTTCTCGAAAATTTTTTCTTTTTCCGTATCTTCAATTCCAATCCCTTTATCCCGAACATCGATACAAACATAATTGGACCGCCGGTAAGTTTTTATTTCAATATACTTTTTTTCTTCGCTGTACTTAACCGCATTATCGACCAAATTGATCACCGCTTCCGATATCACTTCTTTATCAGCCATTATTACAGGAAGATCACCGGCAGTTTTAAGAACAAACTCGAAGCCCTTGCTTTTTAGATGATAGCTGTAAGAATTGGCTATTTCTTTTATAAGCTCATCTATATTAGTTTCTTCAAAGTTGTATTTTTTCTTGCCGGCTTCGATTTGCGAGAAACTCAATATCCTGTTCACCATTCCGCTCAGTCTTGCCGCCTCTCCGCTTATTATTTTATAATATTCCTGCCTCTTCTCTTCGGATGTTACTCTTTCCATCTCAAGTGTTTCCGAAAACATACTTATTAAAGAAAGCGGTGTTCTTAATTCATGGGAAACATTCGAAACGAAATCGGATTTGATTTGTGCAAGTTGAACTTCCTTTTTGATATTCCTGTAGACAAACCATCCGGCAATGATCATCAAAACCGACAGCAGTCCTATCATAGTAATCATAGTATAGATTCTATCATTGACCAAGCTTGATATAGTTTTTCCCTTTAATAGAATACCGAGCGAATATTCCGGGAAGAGCCAGAGATTTCTTTGCTGCTCTATGGATGATAAATTAATCGCTTCCGTATTATAAACCTGGCGCTTTGTCACCGGATCGAAAACCGAAAGTATAAAGTCGTTACTTGCAATTGTTTGTAGTTTGTTAGATAATGTATTGGTAACAAATTCGTCTCTCGTAATCCCAATGCCGCAAATTTTCCCGCTCTCAAGTATAAACAGTAAAATATGTTCGCCTTCACCGTAAGGATAAGTTAGCGGTTCGATCTTTTGGTAGTTGTCATTTTTGTATACGTAGAGTTTGTCAATGACCTTTCTATTGGATTCGAGAAACCGATTAATATTTTCATTGTTCACGCTACCGCTAAAAGGTTTTTTACTTTCGCCATTAGGTTTATTTTCTACGGAAGCAGACGTCTTGTTACGTAAATGCAGTTCTATATTTGAGCCCCCACTATCCGCGAAGAAAAGAAAATAAACCGACTGTGCATTCCAGAAAAATTTTTCAAAATGCGGCACCGAGCCGGCAGATTTAATGAGTGTCAATTCGATTTTGGCAGTCCAGTTCCGTATTACATCTTCCGAATACTGATTGACGGAAAACAAAATTGCTTCAAGCTGGTTCGTGTAAATCTCTTCAATTATCTTTTCGTTTTTATCTAATGAAATGATTTCATTGACCGAAACAACCAGGATCGGCAGCACAATTAACAGCAGAAGAATCAACAGGATTCTTTTTATCGGCTTGTTCATCGTTTATTTTAATTTCAAAAATTAGCTTCACTAAACTTATAAAAAGATACAAAAAATAGTTGCCAAAACGTTAACGTCCGTCCGGTAATCCGTTATTTTATCTGATTAAAAAGTGAAATAGAAGATATGAGCTATTAAAGGAAATATGCTTCCGAAAAGATTGGTTACTCTGAAGGAAATTAAAATTTGTCCGGAGAAAGTATAAAAGTTTATTTAAATCTTTTTTCGTATTCCTCTTTACTCATTATTCTTTTTTCGCAGACTTTGAACTCATGGATATCAAAATATTTTTTTAATCCAACGGCATAATGTTCGATGTCAGGTATGCGAATAAAGCCGTCTTTAAATTCACCGGTTTTCCGGTTCTTAAATTTTAATTGAAGGAACAATTCTTCCGGCATATGCCAGCTCCGCAAAAATTTGCTTCTGCAAAATTAGTTTACGGAAATTCAATTTGCAATTGGGTAAACGCACTAAAAATGTCAACTACAATTCTAAATTTTCTGTTGACTCCTCTTCTGTTGTCCACTTAAGCGGATTCAAATCAATATACTTTCTGATTTTATATAGTTCTTTTTCATTACGAATTATCCGGTCATAAAATCCCGGCTGCCAGTCGAAATTCGTATATCCACACAGATGAATTCGCTTTGTACAAACCGACTTA
>CAZRIQ010000037.1:6620-6939 GCA_964600175.1 uncultured Melioribacter sp.
TTGTCCGATAATAGAACCTAGTGAATTGGGCTTCAACGTCGTAGAGACGACTCGGCGAGTCGTCTCATTATCCTTTGAGACGACCGACCCGGTCGTCTCTACAAACTTATCTACTATTATAATACCATGAAGATGGTTAGGCATAATCACAAAATAATCTAAATCAACATTTCCTCTAACATTCTTTGTCCTTAACCATTCCTCATTTACAATCTCCCCTATTTTATTCAGTTTCATTTTTCCACGAGAGATTTCTCCAAACCATTTTATATGATGCTTTGTGTTGATGGTTACATAGTACCACCACTGTTGTGAATAA
>CAZRIQ010000037.1:6949-11922 GCA_964600175.1 uncultured Melioribacter sp.
GTTTTTAAACGGATCGATTCTACACGATATTTGTTTTTATATAATGACATTCAAATTAGAGACGACTTACCCAACCGTCTCTACTTATATCTATGAAGAATGATCTGTTACAATTACCCACTTGCCGTTGATCTTTTTCCAGACAAGAGTAAAGTAACCGGAAGGATTATCGTCTTTCCTTTGAAGAGACCATTTGCCCAGCATAAATGCGGAATCGTTGCTCAGAATTTCAAGCGAAAGAATCTCAAATTTCAGAATTCCCATTGCAAGTTTGTTGGGATAGGCTTTCTTATACCTTTCCAATGTGTTTTCCCAGCCGTATGTGATACCGTTCTTACCAACAAATTTTAATGAGTCGGATTGCCAATAGCCTTGCATGTAACCGTCAATATCACCTTTGTTCCATGCAATCATTTGCTGATCTAGGATAGAAAGGATTTGGTTTTTATCGTATGTGGAGTTTTCTTGAGCAGAATTAATTCCCGAAATGAAAAATAGTAAAAGTACAACTGCCGGCTTTTTCATTTATCACTCATTAACTTAAAACGAACACGAAGAACACCGTTTTCATAACTTGTGGAGATTATCTTGAGTTTCCCGCCGATTTCCTTGGTAGAATGAACATGTTCACCACTGCATGGACATGCATCGTAATCCCCAATTTTTATTATGCGTAAAACTTCACCTGCCGAATCCGGCAATCTTGCAAGATTGAAAATCTTATCCGCTTCTTCCCTCGGCATTAATTCCTCATAGATCGGCATATCTGCTTTTATAACTGAATTCACTTTCTCTTCCAGCATAGAAACTTCTTCAGGTGTAAGATCACGGTCAAAACGGTAATCACATTTTGATTTCTTTTTTTCTATGTGAGCACTGAACGAACGCCCGCATTTGAAAATTTGATTCATTGTTCCGTTCAATATATGTTCTGCCGAATGCATCGGCGGATAATAACCTTTAGGATTTTCTACATATTCCATTTCCGATTTCTCCTGATACTCATAGTTATTAAAAATATGAAATAACACCGGAATGCTATTGAAGATATTTGTACTCCAATATATTCACATTACAATTCCAAGTTTTCTGTTTTTTCTTCTTCAATCTCCCATTTTAAAGGATTCTGATCAATATACCTTCTAATCTTATACAACTCTTTTTCGTTACGGATTATACGATCATAAAACCGAGATTGCCAGGCAAAATTAGTATACTTGTTTTCATGTGCCCACTTTGTAACTGCTGACTTAAAACCACCCACGATGTTTCCTAATGTGGGATAAACACTTCTTTGTTGTACAGACGGGGCAACTTGTCCCGCTTTGCGGGATGCCCCGTCTCTACGTCTTTATCTATAATAATTATTCCATGTATATGATTCGGCATTACTACATAAAAGTCCAGTTCTACTTGATTATAATGATCTTTAATTTCTTTCCAAAAACAGTCGGCCTGCTTTCCTAATTTGTTTAATCTTACTTTATAGGTACGAATTTCTCCGAACCATTCTTTATGATGTTTTGTATTAATGGTTACGTAGTACCACCACTGTTTAGAGTAATCCCATGTCTTTAATCGAATTGATTCTACGCGGTATTTGTTTTTATACAAAGACATTTCACGTGTGTAGAGACGACTCGGCTTGTCTCGGCGTAAGACGGATGAGTCGTCTCGTTTTCCTCTTTTCCCTTTGAGACGACCGACCCGGTCGTCTCTACAAAAAAATCTCCCGTCACTGACAACTGATAACTGAAAACTAATTCACCATGCATATGCTTCCGGAGCCTGGTTTCCGGGACCCGGCCAGATTTCATCCAACTTTTTTAATGTTTCTTCAGACAAAAGTAAATCCATCGCCTTTACATTCTGTTCAAGTTGTTCAACAGTACGCGGGCCTACAATAGGTGCAGTAACAACACGGCTGCTCAACACCCATGCGAGGGCAACATCGGCGGGTTTTTGATTTATGTCTTTGCACAATTTTTCGTATGCTTCAATCTGCGGTTTTAATCTTTCAATAGACTCCTGCAGAGGCTCACGCGTTCTTCTTCCCTCTTTAGCCTTTTCCAAAACACCGCACAAAATACCGCCGCCCATAGGACTCCATGGAATCAGCCCAATACCGAATGCTTTGCATGCAGGAATTACCTCCAATTCAATATGACGATTACGCAAACTATAAATACTCTGTTCCGAAACAATGCCGAGAAAGTTTCTTTCACGTGCTTTATAAAAAGCTTCTGCAAGATTCCATGCGGCAAAATTGCTGCTGCCCACGTAAGTAATTTTTCCTTCGCGAACTAATTGTTCCATCGCCTGGTATATTTCATCCCACGGCGTGTCGCGGTCAATGTGATGCATCTGGTAAAGATCGATGTGATCTGTCTGTAGTCTTTTCAAACTATCTTCACAAGCTTTTTTTATGTGATACGCAGAAAGCTTAGATTCATTCTGCCCGTCTCCCATTTTACCGTAGACTTTTGTAGCAAGAACAATTTTATCCCTTCTGCTTTTATCTCCTGCGAGCCACCTGCCGATTATCTTTTCGGTATTACCAATACCCTTCGGATCCCACATTGCACCGTAGACGTTTGCGGTATCGAAAAAGTTTATACCCAATTCCAAAGCCCGGTTCATTATTTTATGACCGTCTTCTTCTGTTGTATAAGGTCCAAAGTTCATTGTACCCAGACAAACCCGGCTGACTTTTAAACCTGTTCTTCCAAGAAATGTATATTCCATTGTTACTCCTTTCGTTGAAATTCACTGCGTAAATTAGAAAAGTTACGGCAGAAATGTTAAATGGCTCTGCAATATTGCGTCGGCTTTCAACAACTCATAAAATGCACAATTCGATCTACACATACAAATAAATTCATTTCCGTAAATTTGTAATAAGATTTCATACGGATTAACTTGAACGATATCAACTTTAGAAAAAAGTTGAATTCCGATAAAGAGTGGATTGACAATTTTATTGCAGAACATTAGGGCAGTTCTGCAGTTGCGGTTCACGATTGCAAATATCTTCCCAGCCGGTTAGAAGGTTTCATAGCGTTTAATTCTTCCGACAAAGTCGGCCTGGTCACTTATCATATCCAAAAGTTTCAATGTGAAATTGTTACGCTAAACAGTACCGTTGAGAACCGCGGCATAGGTTCGAAGCTTGTTGAATTAGTTGAAGAAGAAGCGGCAAGAAACAAATGCAACTCCGTTTGGCTCATCACTACAAACGATAATATTCATGCAATAAGGTTTTATCAAAAAATCGGATACCGGTTGACAAAAGTTTATTCCGATGCTGTGGAAAAGGCGCGTGTAATAAAACCGGAAATACCTAAAACAGCAGCGAACGGAATTCCTATCAAAGATGAACTTGAGTTTTGCAAAAACATCACGTCTTAACCCCGAGTTCTAGTCTCCTACAGTAATCTGTTAGGAATAGTTGTTTAATAACTAATTTTGGGCGTTCCGACTTTCTTAAGTCCATTGATTTTAACAAACTACAAAGTTAACTTTAGTACGGAAAAGGAGATACTCACTGATTAGGGACTTACCCCCTGCCTTGCGCAGGGAAAACGCCGATCACAATAAATTAGACGGGGTATAATCCCCGGAAAAATAAACGGTTAGATCATCAATCGTTTATATTAATAATCCAGCAGGAGCTATTGTGAGTAGCCGCAATAAAATTCATCTCACTATAAAACCTCATGTAGTTGGCTTAATTGTAGCATTGAGTATCCTTATTATCGCAGTTGGTTACTTTTATTATTACTCTGAAAAAGAAGCTGCTCTGCATCAAAAGCAAGGTGAACTTAAGGCAATCGCCGAGTTAAAGATAAAAGACATCTCGGAATGGTAAATTAATCAGGTAGTTGATGCCGGTACTATATCCCGGAGTTTTTTCATGGTTGAGAACGTGAAAAAATATCTTAGTGATTACGGGGCTGAAGAAAAAACCACTATAATAAAGTTAATATCCGAACTGGAAAAAGAGCACGATTATTCCGACATTTTCTTAACCACGTTGGAAGGTAAACTTCTCATATCCAGTGATAAATACGTTCCCAACATCGATTCGCTTCTTGAAACAAAAATAATTCATTCGATAAGAACAAAATCAATA
Organism: uncultured Melioribacter sp.; assembly: GCA_964600175.1. Classification (GTDB taxonomy): domain Bacteria; phylum Bacteroidota; class Ignavibacteria; order Ignavibacteriales; family Melioribacteraceae; genus Pyranulibacter. Next base: position 11,082 of record CAZRIQ010000037.1, read on the forward strand.
GTTACAACCGACCTCTACATATCCCCATCGCAAGAAAGAAAAATAAACATAGGTTTCATCTCCCCTATCACAAATAAAAAAGATGATGTAATAGCCGCGGTTGTTTTCTTACTCGATCCGGAAAAATTTCTTTATCCCTTAGTGCAAAACTGGCCTGTTCAAAGCGAAACCTCGGAAACACTTATCCTTAGAAAAGATAGAGATAGTGTTCTATTTCTCAATGATTTGAAATACAAAAAACAAGCTGCTTTACGGTTCCGGCTGCCTCTAACAAGAAAAGATCTACCGGCAGTTCAAACAGCGCTTGGTTATACAGGTATATTCGAAGGGAGAGATTACAGAGATGTTGATGTATTCGCATATGTCAGCCCGGTTCCCGGAACACCATGGTATATGGTTGCGAAGATTGATAAAAGCGAACTATTCAAAGGGATGAACACCGAACTGATCAACATAATAATCATTATTCTTCTGCTCATAACAGTAGCAGGAGCAGGGTTATCTTTCCTATTCAGTCACCGCCAAAGAAATATCTACAAAGAATTATATAATAAAGAAAAAGAGCTCTGGCAGTCGGAAGAGAAATTAAAAGTTACATTGGAAAGTTTGGGTGAAGGCGTAATTACTGCCGACCGAAAAGGTAAAATACAATACTTGAATAGAATGGCTGAAGAGTTAACAGGCTGGAAAATAAGAGAAGCAAAAGGAAGAATTCTTGAGCTAGACGAGATAATTCAAAAATATGCAGAACTTTGGCATAAAGATTTTAATTCAGATATAAAAATTGTGAAAATAGATATTTCAGCAGAAGATTATTTTATTAACGGAGTTCAATTTTTAG
>CAZRIQ010000038.1:0-11829 GCA_964600175.1 uncultured Melioribacter sp.
CACTGATTGCAACTATCGGAATTTGTTTTGCTTTTGAAATGTTTATTTCTAAGCCCGATTTTGGTGCTATAGCAACCGGATTTGTACCGACAATGCTGAACGGCAATTCTCTTTATATAGCTCTAGGAATTATCGGCGCTACCGTGATGCCGCATAATCTTTATCTTCATTCGGCATTGGTGCAATCGCGGAACGTAAAAAGAACTTCCTCCGGATTAAAAACCGCTAACCAATTTAATCTAATTGATTCCGTTGTTGCTCTGAACGCTGCATTTTTTGTTAATGCTGCAATTCTTATTCTTGCAGCCGCAGTGTTTTTCCAGACCGGGCATTCGAATGTAGCTTCAATTATTGATGCACATGCATTGCTGGCTCCGCTTCTTGGAAACAACGTCGCACCGATTGCCTTTGGAATTGCACTTCTTGCAGCGGGACAGTCCTCGACAATCACCGGCACTTTTGCTGGACAAATTGTTATGGAAGGATTTGTCGGCTTGAAAATTCGTCCCTGGCTGCGAAGAATTATTACACGTCTGATAGCAATCATTCCTACGGTTATAGTTATAAAGATTTCTGGTGATAGGTCGGTAGATGCTTTGCTTGTTCTTTCGCAGGTGATATTATCGCTTCAACTTCCTTTTGCACTAATTCCTCTGTTGCATTTTACTTCCAGCAAAGTGAAGATGAAAGAGTTTGTTTCCAAATATTATATTAGAATTATTGCGTGGCTGGCGGCGGGTTTGATTGTAGTGTTGAATTTCAAACTGGTTTATGATTTCGTTCTTGATAATATTTCAGATACCGGCTTTACTGGCTTGATGATTAAGTTTTTGTTGATCCCTCTCATAATTTTCCTTGTTTTACTTTTGACTTGGATTACCTTTGAACCATATTTTAAGAAAGAGAAATTAGAAAGACTTGAAGAAATTTTAATTAAAAAACCATTCGCTTTTGCGAGGAGGATTCCAATGGCAAAAACAAATATTTACAAAAAAGTGGGGATTGCACTTGAAGGCAGACCCGTTAGGGATGAACAAATAATTAAAGGTGCATTAGTATTTTTGAAGTCAATGACGGCAGAAATTTCCTTGATTCACTGCGTGGAGTCTGCAACAGGAAGGTTTATAGGTGAATTAGTTGCCGATAAAAAAGCAAATGAAATGAATGAGTATCTCAAAAATCTTGCAGTTAAGTTGAAGGAAGAGGGAATTAATGCCGAAGTGATAATAGGGGGGGGTGAACCCGAAGTTGAAGTTGCAAGAATATGTAAGCATGAAAATATTGAATTACTTGTAGTAGGCAGTCACGGACACAAGTTTTTGAAAGATATTATTTACGGTTCTACGGCAAACGAAGTTCGTCATAAATTAAGAATTCCCGTCCTCGCCATACCAATCGTAGCTAAGTAAAAATACGAGAAAATTTATGATCGATTCTAAAACAAAAAAAATATGGATGCATCACTTACTAGATGAAATCGATGCAGCGTTTTTATACAGAACGCTTGTGGAATTGATAGACGATGAGAAACGGATAAAAATTTATTCACAGTTGGCAGAAGTTGAAGATAAACATGTAAAAGCTTGGGAAGATCAATTAAGCAAAAATGGAATTAACGGTTTTAGTACTTCTCCATCACCTAAGGCAAAGCTCATTGGATGGTTTTCGCGCAATTTTGGTCCGACATTACTAACTCAGTTAATGTTGAAAGAGGAAGCCACTGAAGTCAAAAATTATATGGAGCTGTATAATCAGTCATCAGAGAATTCTACAAAATCTATTGCACTTAGGTTGGCAAAAGATTCCGCTCAACACGCGAACAGTTTGATGCAAGCCGACGGAATTTCTGAGGAGCCCTGGCATAGTACAGAATCCGGCGGCATGCTGCGAAGTATTGTTTACGGATTTAACGATGGTCTGACGGCTAATTTTGGTTTGATAGCCGGCATGATTGGAGCCGCTGCGCATCCTCAGATAATTTTAATTACCGGGATAGCCGGAATGATTGCTGACGCACTTTCGATGGGATCATCGGGATATCTTGCTGCTGTCAGCGAAAAAGAAGTTTTCGATTACGAACGACACATGGAAGCCGAAGAGATAAGGTTGATGCCGGAGTTGGAAACCGAAGAACTTGCTTTGATTTACGAATCTAAGGGACTTGAACCGGGCGAAGCGAGAAAACGAGCCGAGGAAGCAATGAAGAATCCCGAACAAGTACTGGAAGACAAAGTTAGGGAAGAACTCGGAATTGTAGATCGAATCCAAAGTCCTTTCAAAGAAGGATGGGTAACCGGAACTGCAACCGCAATCGGCGCGTTAATACCGGTGTTCCCGTTTTTCTTTTTAGCTGGTAGTGTCGGGATTTGGACATCATTTATAATTTCGATGCTTGCACATTTTGGTGTTGGAGCCGCGAGAAGCTTTTTTACCGGCAGGGGAATCTTTCGAAGCGGGTTCGATATGTTTGTAGTTGGTTTTGGAGTTGCGGCAGTTGGTTATTTAATTGGAGAGCTAATACTGAAGTTTCTATAATCTATTTTTTGAGATAGAGCACTGATAAAACTAATAACACAAAAAGCATTCTGTATTCTTTTTTTAGTTTTGTTGTTTTCATTTTGTGAAAATTACTTTGCACAAAAAGAGATACCGGAATTGGTAACTGATAGACCCGATCAAACGGAGTCGCCCATTACTGTTCCGCAAAACTTTGTCCAGATAGAAACCGGGTTCATTTATGAAAATGCCGAATTACAACAGTACAATTACAAAGGCTCGGGAATTACACTCGCCGGAACATTATTAAGGTATGGTCTGATTAAAAATCTGGAATTGCGCTTTGGAGGGGAATATTTTATTAGAAAAGTAACCGCGGGTAGTATTCAAAGAACAACTCAAGGATTAACCGGGATAAGCGTCGGAACCAAATTGCAATTTTTGAATGGGTCATATTCTGTTCCTGATGCTGCTTTCATTGTGGAAGCTGAATTACCTGTCGGAGATTCTGAGCTACGACCGACAGGAGTTGAGCCCGCTCTAATTTTTTCGATTTCCCGTCCGATCGGGAAAAACGGTTCAACAGGATTGAATATCGGCGGATTAAGAAACAGCGACACCAAACAAATAGATTATTTGCTTACATATACGATTAGTTATGGTATAGATTCAGGAATTGGACTATTTACAGAATATTACGGTTCATTTATTCCGGGAAATATTCCTATACATTATTTTGATTGTGGGATGACTTATCTGATCGCGTCAAATCTGCAATGGGATTTGTCGGGAGGAACAAAACTAAACGGGGACGGAAATTATTGGTTTGTTTCAAGCGGTGTATCGGTTCGATTCCCAAGATAATTATGTTGGCATTTCTTTCTGAATCAATTTCTTTGTTTCACTCATCGCATCATTCATTAACCAATCCTGGTGGCTTACTTTATGATCACCATTGACTTTGTGATTAAAAATATATTTACCCGATGGGAGAAGTATGCGTGCTTTTTGATTATCCTCAAGTGCCTTCATTAATATTTTATCAATAACAATTTTCTTTAAGTCTTTTGCTTCGATTGGAAATGTTGCTTCGACACGTCTATCAAGATTACGCTGCATCATATCTGCACTGCTTGCATATACTTTTTCTTCACCATTATTGTAGAAATAGTAAACGCGGCAATGTTCCAAAAACCTTCCTACAATACTGATTACACGGATATTCTCGCTCAACCCTTGTTGCTGCGGAATCAAACAACAGATACCTCTAACAATCAAGTCTATTTTCACACCGCACTGAGATGCTTCGTACAAAGCACTAATAACCACAGGGTCGACAAGCGAATTTAATTTGAATATGATTCGTCCGTTACCGTCGTTTTTTACATTTTCAATTTCACCCTCGATCAATTCGACTATTTTTTCCCTGCTGTTGATCGGCGAGACTAAAAGCTTTCTAAATTCTTTTTGTTCGGAATACCCGGTCAAATAGTTAAATACCTCGGACACATCCGCACAAATCTTTTCATCGGCGGTAAACAGACCGATGTCTGTATAAGTTTTGGCTGTATAAGGATTATAGTTCCCTGTACTTATATGTACGAATCTTTGTACTCCGTCTATCTCTTTACGTACCACGAGAGTCATCTTGCAATGTGTTTTTAAACCTACCAAACCGTAAACAACATGTACACCGGCTTTTTCAAGTTCGCGAGCCCAGTAAATATTGTTCTCCTCGTCGAATCTTGCCTTTAGTTCTACCAACACCGCGACTTGTTTTTTCCTATCGGCAGCTTCAATTAGATATTTTACGATAGGGGAGTTTTGACCGATCCTGTACAAAGTTTGTTTTATTGCCAGAACGTCAGGGTCTCTCGAAGCTTCCTTAATAAAATCTATCACAGGATTGAACGAATCATACGGATGATGAAGAAGAACATCTTTCTTCTTGATCATTGTGAAAATATTTTCTTCATCTTCAAAAATATAGGGCTGTGACGGATGAAAAGGTTTTTCTTTTAGACTCGGAATCGGCAGATCATAAAGCTGCAATATGTCGCTCAATCCTAAATTGCTGTCGATAATGTGAACGTCGTCTCGCGTTATTTCAAGATTTTCTACAAGCGTATCGATTATATAATCCGGCATGTTTTTCTGAACCTCGAGCCTGACGACTGAACCAAACTTTCTTTGTTTGATGTTCTCCTCGATTACCTCCAAGAGATCATCTGCTTCGTCTTCCTGTATTTCAAGATCGGTATCGCGTGTAATTCTAAATCTGTGCGCTTCCAAAACTTCGTGTCCAGGGAATAGAATGGGTAAGTTTTCTTTTATCAGATCGCCAAGCCAGACAAACTTTGCGGTGTACTCTGAATTCCCGTTCCTTTTTTCCGGTTTTAATATTTGATCGATTCTTAAAAGTCTTGGTAAAATTGTTGGAACCTTAACGCGGGCGAAATGTTTTTCCCCGTCTTTTTTCTTTACGAGAATTGCAAAACTCAAACTCAAGTTTGAAATATAAGGGAACGGTCTGCCGGGATCGAAAGCCAGAGGTGTAAGTACCGGGAAAATCTCACGGTTGAAATATTGATCAAGTGCCTCTTTCTCATCCACATTCAGTTCTGATAGATCACAAATAAAGATTTTATTTTTTTCCAGTTCCGGCACCAGAAAACTGTTCCAGTAATCATAGACTTGTGTCAGCATCGGCTGCACTATTTTTTCTATTGTTCGCAGCTGCTCAAGCGGCGTAACTCCGTCTATGGTTGGTTCGAATATGTTTGCACGAATTTGTTCTTTCAAACCAGAAACACGTATCATGTAAAATTCGTCAAGATTGGAGAAGAAGATTGAAATAAACTTAATTTTATCTAAGAGCGGAAGCTCCGGGTTCAGTGCTTCTTCGAGAACACGACGGTTGAATTCCAACCAGCTTGTTTCCCTGTTGAAAAAGTTATTCGGCTTAAAATATTTAGATAGATATTCTTTCGTCAGTTTCATTTCTTCGACTAATTTTAGCAGGAGCGAATATAGGTTATTTTTGAAATAATTACTGTTTAAAAGGGATGTACCCGATTATTCGTACTTCGACTTTCTCGCTGAAACGAAATTTTCTAGGTCATAATCGATGTTTTTTTGAGGCATCGGCAGACGCTTAATTTTGACCTTTGCCTTCTTGAAGAATTGCTCGGCAAGAGTATCGTGGTAATCCGAGAAGATTACAACCTCTTTGATGCCTGCTGTTATTAGAGCTTTTGCGCAATTTGTACAAGGCATATTTGTAATGTAAGCTGTTGCATCCTGGGTGCTTATTCCGTGGGAAGAACATTGAAGAATTGCATTCATCTCTGCGTGTATTGTACGTATACAATGATTATCGACGATTATACATCCTGCGTCTTCACAATGGTCATCGCCGGGAATGGAACCGTTGTAGCCGGTTGAAAGAATTTGTTTGTCCTTCACTAAAACGCAACCGCAATGCATTCTCGGGCAAGTCGCTCGCTCGGAAACAAGCATAGCAACTTTAAGAAAATATTCATCCCACGACGGTCTTTTCATTTTCATCTATTTGTTTGAATGTTAAGCGCAAATATAAAAATTTAGAACATATCCTCATATAGAATTACAACGTCGTCGCTTGCAGGATGCCCCACACATGTAAGACAGTAACCTTGTTTAATTTCTTCATTCGACTAAGCAATTTGTAAGATGCGAACCCGTCTTTTACTTTTTTGATCGTGATTCTTAAATTAGGTAAATCCAGAGGTGTTGAGGAAATCGAATAGCCCCGTCTAACTTTTTCATCGTCTATGTTGAATATGAATGTTAGAAACCGTCCCGGTTGAAAAACATATTCTTTATTGTCTTTTTCCCTTAAGATAAAACTGAATGTATCTCCCGTTTCTTTGATGATATCTTTTATTTCAAAATTCAGAATTTTATCCATACCGACTTCCGTAAAGGTAATTTAGAATCTCTATTTTGCACACTGCTAAAAAAAACCGTTATGGCGAGGGCAAACCATAACGGTTTAAATGTGCGTATAAGGAGGGTGTTTTGTAATTTAAGGGTGCTGTAAGGAACAGAACAATTTCTATACCAAGACATAATACCTTATTATAATCGTTAAATGAACTCTAAAGTATTACTGACTGTTTCTACTGGGAAAAGTTACCTGTACTTCTTGACTTTTTACGGGGGAATTAAACAGCTTTTAGAGAGATTTTAAATGTCGTTCCTTCATTTATAACGGTGTGTTTGACAAAGATCTTTCCGTCATGGTAATCTTCTATGATTCTTTTCGATAGGCTGAGACCCAAACCCCAGCCGCGGCGTTTCGTACTGTATCCGGGTCGGAAGATATCTTTTCTCCTATTATGTTCGATGCCTTTACCGTTATCGGTAACCTCTATCTCAACGTGTTTTCTATTAGTTTTTACATCGATATCGATTTTGCCTTCCTTGTGTTCGATGGCATCGAGTGCGTTCTTTATGAGGTTCTCAACCACCCATTCAAAAAGTTCGGAATTCATTCTTGCCTTTACTCCTTTTTCGCCAGATATGTTAAGCATAACGTTCTTGCCTGTTTGGGGCAGTCTTCTGTGGAAATATTGTATAACTCTTTCTATTATCTCGTATGGGTATCCCTCTTCAAGTTCTGGTTTTGACCCGATCTTTGAAAATCTCTTGGTAATTTTGTTCAGCCGAGTGATGTCGCTTGAGATTTCTTCGGAAGCATCTAAAACTTTATCTGGATTGTTGTAATTCATTTTTAGAATTTCATTCCAGCCCATTAAGCTTGAAATCGGCGTTCCAAGTTGATGTGCGGTTTCTTTAGACATACCTACCCAGATATTGCTCTGTTCGCTCTTCTTCAAATAGTTAAAACTTGTATAAGCGATCAAGATGAAAAATATAGCGAATATTATTTGTAGGTAAGGGTAGTAGCGGAGTTGTTGAACCAGTCTCGAATCGCCGTAATAAATTTTGGAAAGAGTTACTCCGTTATATTGAACAGTTATAGGAATATGGGTTTTTTCAAGTTCATCAACACGGTCCTGAAGGAAATCGATAACTTGCTGAGAATTTAGTTCGCGTTCCACTTCTATGTTGTCGAATCCTCTCCCTTCAATACCTGATGTTACCTTGCCGTCTGCGTTTGTTAAAATAACCGGGAAATCTATCTTTTGAATAATGTTCTGAAAAATAAATGTAATGTCGGTGTTTTGCGTTTCAGAGTTGGCAATGAATTCCAAGCTCTTTGCGTAAAGCTGAACAATTTCTTTTTCACGTTCCTGCAGTTTGGTAACCAGGTTCTGGGTATAATACAACGTCCCCGTGGCAATAGCAACTGCAATCAGCAATAAGATAATTTTAATTCTTAACGATGCCGGACCACCGTTCATTTTCATTTTTGAATTCCGCTAATATTTATACGATTGAATATAATTATCCGATGAGTAAAATAAAAAGTTGGTAACTTATACCTAACCGTTGTTAAAATTTGTACAAGTTATAATTCGATAGTTTGTGTCCTTCTTGGTCCGACGGAAATTATGCTTATTTCGAATCCGGATTGCTGCCCGATAAAAGAAAGATAATCTTTTGTAGCAGACGGAAGATCATCGTAAGAAGTAATGTTTGAAATATCAACGTTCCAGCCGGGCAGTGTTTCGTAAATAGGTGTTGCTTGTTGGAGCAGGTCTACGTTGTTGGGATAAGACTTCATTCTCTTCCCGTTTATTTCGTACCCGATGCAGACCTTGATTTCCTTGAGGTAGCTGAGAACATCGAGTTTCGTAATTGCAGCACGTTCAATTCCGTTAATCATCCTAGAATAGTTTACAAGGAATGCATCGAACCAACCGCAGCGTCTAGGTCTCCCGGTAGTTGCACCGTACTCATTACCGACTTCTCTAAGTTTATTACCCTCTTCGCCAGTTAATTCTGTGGGGAACGGACCGAGTCCGACTCTTGTCGTATAAGCTTTTACGATTCCGAATACGGAGGAAATTTTTGTGGGAGGAATCCCAGTTCCTGTACATGCACCACCCGCCGTCGGGTTCGAAGAAGTTACATAAGGATAGGTTCCAAAATCGATATCGAGCATGGTACCTTGCGCACCTTCTAACAAAATAGATTTTTCTTCAGCCATTGCGTTGTTGAGAAAAGTCGGTACATCGGTAATATACTGGTCTATTTTCTTGTCGAATTCAATATACTCTTTGATTATTTCGTTTACATCAAGTTCTTTTTGGTGATAGACTTTTTTGAGTATCGTGTTCTTTTCTTGGATGTTCATCTTTATTTTTTCTTCAAGAACTGAACGGTTGAGCAAGTCAATAATTCTAATTCCCTTCCTGGCGTATTTATCTACGTAACAAGGACCGATGCCTCGCCCAGTAGTTCCTATTTTAGAATCGCCGCTTTCGCTTATCGAATCGAGAAGTTTATGATATGGCATTATCAAATGGGCGTTCTGACTGATGAATAATCTTCCTTGACTCTTTACACCGTGATCCTCCAAAAATTTTATTTCATCCAGCAGTGCTTGAGGATCAATTACTACTCCGTTCCCAATGGCACATTGAACATTTTCTCTCATAATTCCGGAAGGAATTAAATGGAGTATATACTGCTTATCGTCAATTTGAACTGTGTGACCCGCATTTGCACCTCCTTGGTAACGTACGACTATATCGTATCGATCGCTCAGTATATCGACAATTCCGCCTTTCCCCTCGTCACCCCATTGGCTTCCAACTAATACTGTTATACTCATGACTTCCCCAGAAATTTGATTATGAAAAGCAGGAACTCCGCATAGTACGGAGTTCTCCAAGCAACAAACTAAGATGTGATTTTATTTAAAACTTTCTATCGCTTTATCAACAGAATCGTAATGTTCAAAAATTGTGATCAATTTTGTAATTACCAGCAAGCTTTCGATTTTATCCGTGGCATTTGCAAGTTTTAAATTGCCCCCGCCGTTTTTTATTGTTGTATATCCACTTATCAACATACCCAAACCCGAACTGTTCATAAACTTCGTATCCGATAAATCAACAACTATGTTTTTCTTATTTGCATCCAACTGTTTGTGCAGAAGATCGCTGAATTCCTGAGCTTCGGGACCGCCCATCACATTTCCTTTCAGCTCAATTACAACAGCGTTGTACTTTTCACTGGTTTTTACTTTCATAAAAAATCTCCAAATTTTATCGAATAATAAATTTTGTTTCCGGTTAATTAGTTGTTAAGAGCCAATCTGCATTGGATATAGTCGTTAATAAATATTTATATTGGCAGTCAAGTTATTGAATATTACAGTAAAAATAAAGCGGAAATTATAACCTGAAAACGGGGGTGAGTGAATGTTTTTTCGCCTAATTATAAGAGGAACAATCCAAATATATCAACGTCTAATAAATGGATTCTTCAGTTAACGATTATCAAAATAAGGGTAAGGAATCCGGTTCTAACGAACAGGATGATTTCGAAATTATAAGGCGTTTCAACTACGGCGATGAATCTGTTTTTAGAGCGCTGGTTATTAAGCATAAAGATAAAGTTAGAAATTTAGTCTACTTAACTTTAGGCGATTCGGATTTTGTCGATGATATTTCCCAGGATGTTTTTATAAACGTCTACTATAAGTTGAAAGATTTTCGTTTTGAATCGAAGTTTACAACCTGGCTTTATAGGATTACAATTAACAAGTGCAGGGATTATTTAAGAAAGAAACAGGTAAGAAGTATATTTATACCGATTGAAGATACGGATACAAAATATTCCAGCGGTTCGATTCCGGAAAATATCGATGTTCCGCACCTTGTGAGAAAGTCGATTGATAAACTCCCGGAGAAATTAAAGGTGCCGCTTGTCCTTAGGGATATTGAAGGTTATTCATATAAAGAAATTGCAGATAAGCTGGATTGTGAAGTTGGAACTATAAAGTCGAGGATATTTAGAGCAAGAGAAAGTTTAAAGTTTATTTTGGAGCCGTATCAAAAAGAATTAACCGCATAACCATGAACGAAGACAAATCTAAACTCGAACCGGGAAATCAAAATTTTTTTTTGGACTCGACTAAAAAGTTTCTTCCGATAATAGCTCTTATAGTTTTGACATTAGCTTTAATGTTTTTTTTCCGCCAGAATAGAAAAGGCTTTAATGAGCTAATTGAATCAGGCAAGAAAAACTTGTTGTCGTTTTACACCGAAAATCTCAAACCGCTTTTTTTCAAATCGGATATAACCAACGAAGATGTATTTAATTTTGCCTTCACTCAAAAACTTCCTATTGATAAAGAGAACAATAAAGTTTTAACCGTAAAGAATGAGGATTCGGGTGGTCGTAAAGTCTATGAGATTGAACCGGTTTATGCTGCCGAAAATGCAGACGATTATAAAAATTTCTTAAGCTACTTTAATTTTGATAGCAAAGAAAAAGCAAAGATCGATTCGATACTGAATTCCTATAAAGAAGATATTTACAGTTCCGTTTGGGTTAATGATAAAAATACTGTTGCAATAAGTCCGAGACTACCGGATCTGCAGGGCGCAATCTTAGCCAACATTTTATCGTACGTATATTCCGTTGATAAAGAGAAAGCGGAAAAATTATATCCGTTAATCTCCGAACTGGGGAGTAAAAAAGAAGTAAGCAGTATTGTTCATGAAGTGAGAGCAGACTCAAATAAGAACTTTATTTTTATTACACCGGATACTGTGATAAAAGCCTCGACGAATTTTGATCAAAAGGAATTCAAGAAGAATTACAGGGAATGGGAAAAGAGCTTAGCTTCGCTTGGAACTAAAATGGAACATTGGGAAAAAAATAAGGATGCTTTTAAAGAACAGTTAAAGAAAATGCGTATCGACGTTGAACCACTTACGATTCCCGTTGTGCCTGCTGTTCCGCACACGCCGCCGGATTTTTCTTATCAAATAGATTCTAGCAAAAGCAGGGTTGTAATGTCCGACGAAGACTTTAGAAATTTTGCAAAACCTTTTGTCGATAGTCTAAGGAAAACTATTATGTACGCTACTTCCGTGGCATTAAAGAGTTTGAAGAATATTTCGGTTCGGGAAAAAGGGGAGGACGATATAAACATTAAAGTTCCCGACGGGGAAGGAAACAGGGTAAACATCGATCTTAATTTGAATCGTGTAAATGATGTAATAAACGAAGTGATGAAAGAGGCTTCGAAAGGAAATAAGGCAGACTGGGATAAATTTGGAGAAAGGATGGATTCTCTTGCTCAAAAAATGAGCTCGGTAAGAAAGGATTCAATTCTTAAAAGTGCTGAACCCAAAGGAAAGGTACTAA
>CAZRIQ010000039.1:0-4528 GCA_964600175.1 uncultured Melioribacter sp.
GTTTTTGATTTTAAATATTCTCAACTTGCCAAATTTATAATCCCTTACCGGGTTTTCCGCAGTAAGCAAATTTTTAACAACTTTATCTTTTGAATTGACAATATTAATTATCTTGGGTACTTCAAGACTGTTGTAGTTATCAATAAAGTATTTTCCGTCGGTACTTACTGAAACTTCATGGGTCCCATTTGAAGGAGTGATGTTCATTGTTTGTCCGGTTCTCAAATTCACTTTGTAAAAATATTTTTCAAGCGGGCTATCTTTGCCGGCAGTGTAATAAGCGTTTTCGCCGTCTTTATCGAAGCCATCAAAATCATTTACTTCCCAATTTCCCTTAGTGACTTGTTTGATTAATTCTCCTTTGGTATTGTAAAGATATAAGTGATTGTATCCATCTCTTCTTGAAATCCAAATAAATTCGTAAGGATGATTCGGAAGGAAAAACAAAGGATTGAGCGGCTCGACGTACTTATCATTTTTTTCTTCAAACAAAATTTTGATTACTTCGCCGGTTGAAGCGTCGTACTTTTTCAACTGCAGATGGTTCTGATCCCTATTTAGATGTGCAACGTAAATACTTTTTTCATCCGGACTCCAGGTAACACAAGTAAGATACTGATCCAAAGGCTTACCTGTTTTTAGCCAAACGGTTTTCCCGGTTTTGATGTTGTATATTCCAATCGTTACATGATGACTGGTTTGTCCCGCCATGGGGTATTTAATATTATGAAGTGTTGCGGGTGTAGTTGTTAAATCAACTATAGGATAATTGGTAACCATTGTTTGGTCCATTCTGTAATATGCAATGTAATTACTCATCGGTGACCAAAATATTCCGGTATTGATTCCAAATTCATTTCTATGAACAGCCTGACCGTTTACGATATCCCCGTTAGTATCGTAGCTAATTTGTACGACTTTGTTTTTGGATAAAGCAGCAAAAAGATTATTACCTTTTGTAAAGGCGATAAATTTATTGTTTGGAGCAACGGTTTTCTCTACGGCATTTTTGTCAATTTGGTTAACAGGTTCCAACGAGTTGGATTTAAAATTATAACTAAAAAAAGAATTGTCATCCCAAAAGGAAATTCTGTTTTGGTCAATCCAAGAAATTCTTGGAAATGAACTCAGGCTATCCAGATTGAGTTTTGCAAGTTGTTGATTCAGAACGTTTAGTTTAAGTAATGTATCAATGGTGCTGGAAAATATTGATCCGCTTACAAGAGCCTGATTTGAGTCATGTGTTACATAACAGTACTCCTCTGAGTTTGGAATCCAATTAAGCTGCTTTAAGTTTTCTGGTGCAAGAGTAGTATAAGAATTAAAAACGACGTCTTGAGCTGTTAATAATTTATCTTGCGCCGATGTTACAGTAAAAGCAAATAAAAATAGCAAAAGCAATTTCTGTTTACTCTTCATGGTATTATCCTAATATTTATTGTATTTATAGAAAAGAAGAAGGGTACCTTCAAGTACCCTTCTTAATCTTGAAATTATTTTTTATCCTTTTTATCAATAGGGGAAATTCTCTTCTCTAATATATTATCAATCAAACGGTATTCTTTTGCTTCTTCGGAGGTCATAAAAAAGTCACGGTCACAATCCTTAGCAATTTGATCAAGAACTTTTCCGGTATGAGTGGAAAGAATTTTGTAAATGGTGTCTCGTGTTTTTAACATTTCTTTCGCATGAATTTCAATATCGGTTGTTTGACCCTGCAAACCGCCAATCCATGGTTGATGAATCAATATTTTTGAGTGGGGAAGAGCCGATCTTTTGCCTTCTTCACCGCCGGCAAGCAGAACAGCACCCATGCTTGCTGCTAAACCGACACAAATAGTTGAAACTTTTGATTTTATGTACCGCATTGTATCATAAATTGCTAATCCGGCGGTAACACTGCCACCTGGAGAATTGATGTAGAGATTAATATCCTTCTCGGGATCTTCAGCTTCAAGAAATAAAAGCTGGGCAATGGTTAAGCTTGCTATGTGATCATCAATCGCCGTACCCAAGAAAATAATTCTTTCTCTTAAAAGGCGGGAAAAAATGTCCATTCCTCTTTCGCCGCGTCCCGTTTGTTCGATAACATACGGAACAAGTTGATTATAAACGTCAGGCTTCATGTGGTTTTTCCTTTTGTTCTTTCATTTTTTTATCGGCATCGACTTCTTTAATTGTTGTATTTTCTTTTAAGAAGTCGATCACCTTGTTTTCCAATAAAACATTTTGCCTATTTGTGTCCTTATAAAATTTGACTAACTTTTCTATCGAAATGCCGGTCGATTCCGATTCTTTTTTGGCTATATCTTCCAGTTCGGAATCTTCGACTTTAATGTTTTCCTTTTCCGATAAGTTTTCCAGAATGATTTGCCATTTTGCATTCCAAACTGCTCTCGGTTGAAGATATTCCGAAACAGCTTTTTCATCAAATGATTTTTGTCCGTACTTCTTTGCGTTTTCTTTTTCCAGTTCAACCAATCTTTTATGAATAGTTTCGACGTAACCTTTAGGCGGCTCAAAGTCATTGTTTTTTACAACTGTTCCTAAAAGACTATTCACAAAGATTTCATCAGACTGCTTTTTATAGTACTCTTCAATGTTATTCCGAATATTAGCTCTCAATTCATCTATAGTAGAAAATTTATCGCCGGATATTTTCTTTATGATTTCTTCGTTCAGTTCGGGATATACGATCTTTTCGATTTTTGTTATCTCGCCTTCATACTTGTATTCTTCTCTATGTTTTTCTTCACCGTGGTAATGTTCGTCTACAAATTCAAAGTTGAATTTATCTCCAACCTTTTTATCTTTGACATTAAGGGCAATTTGCGGATTGACTTTTTCATCGTTCAATTCAATAAGGATGTTTTCATTTCTTGTACCAATCATTGCAACGCCGTCGTTATCCATCCTCTGCAAAGCAGCGGTTATCCGGTACTGGTTGCTTTCAACCACATCGGCAGGTTCATATTTGATATACGGTTTGGAGAGATAATCAATCTCTTTATCAATTTCATCATCCTTAATCTTGAAAACCGGTTTTTCGATCTCAAGATTTTTATAGTTTTTTAGCTCCAGCTTAGGAGTAATTTCATATTTTACTTTGAAGTTTAATTTTGAATCTATTTCAAAGTTAATGTCCGTTAATTGAGGTGTGTTTATCGGTTTCAGATTCTCCCGGTTGACAACTTCCCAAAACTTTTTTGTTGCAATCTTTTCACTTGCCTGGTATTCAATTGCATCGCGATAAAGTTTCTTCAGCATCTGAATAGGAACTTTTCCTTTTCGGAAACCCGGTAGTGAGATTTTTTTCCTTTCTTCGTAATATGCATCTGAAATTTCATCGGTTATTTCGTTGTAAGCTAAAGAAATTTCCACTTCTTGCTGAGCATTCTCAATATCATTTACCTTTACTTCCAAAAAAACCTCGTTATTAAGTTAAAAAAAGTGCGAGAGGGGGGACTCGAACCCCCACACCTCTCGGCACTAGATCCTAAGTCTAGCGCGTCTGCCAATTCCGCCACTCTCGCAAAGACCCGCAAAATTAGTCTATATTTGAAGGAAAATCAAGAAATGAAAGTTTTTCGCAGTATTAACCAATCTAAATTTTGATCAAAAGAGATTGTCAGATAGATTTAATAATTTTTTATATTAAAAAAGCTAAAAAAAAATAATTGGTATGGAAAATCTAATAGGAAAAATAATCGACAATTACCGTATCACTTCCGTGCTTGGAAAAGGCGGTATGGGAATCGTATACAAGGCTTATGATACCAAATTAGACCGATATGTTGCTATTAAGATGTTAAATCCGCAGATGTTTGCCAGGGAAAAGTTTGTTGAAAGATTTAAAAGAGAGGCTAAAAACCATGCAAAGCTTTCACATCCTAATATTGTAACAGTCTTCGGTTTCATTGAATATTCCGATTTGCTGGGAATTGTAATGGAATATGTTGAAGGGGAAAGTCTTGAAAAAGTAATACGAAGGCAAGGCAGATTTCACTTATACGATGTAATTTACATTTTAAGGCAGGCATTACTTGGATTAGGTTATGCACATTCCAAAGGATTTGTACACCGCGATATAAAACCTTCGAATATTATTCTGAATAAAGAAGGCGTTACGAAAATTATGGATTTTGGAATTTCCAAATCGTTATTTGATAAAGATGTAACGCAACCGGGATCGAAAGTAGGTACAATTTATTATATGAGTCCTGAACAAATTAAGGGAATAGATGTCACCAACAGATGTGATATATACTCACTCGGATGTACAACCTACGAGATGCTGACCGGAGAACCTCCTTTTACATACGAAAGTGAATATGAACTAATGGAAGCTCATCTAAAAAAGAAACCACCGAGAGTTTCGGACCAACTTACTAACACACCCGAAGTTCTCGATAGGATTCTTGGGAAGATGATGGAAAAGAGTCCAATGGATCGTTACGGTTCATGTGAAGAAATGTTCGATGATATTAACGAGTTGGAAAAGTCTGTATCTAAACTTCATACAAGTTAT
>CAZRIQ010000039.1:4538-11809 GCA_964600175.1 uncultured Melioribacter sp.
TCCGAAAACAAAAGTTTTCTCATCGTTGGCTTTTGGTGCCTTTATTATTGCGCTTCTTGCTTTATCCTGGTTTGTATATAATCAAGTAGATGACTTGTTGAGAAGCAATAAACTGGAGGAATTCAAGAAATACAATGTTCAAAGTCTCTTTAGCTCGGAGGATGAAGATGTTAAATTGCCTTCTGTTTCTAGGATACCGAACAATATTAAGACTAATTTAAATGCAATTGTTTTTGTTGATCCAATTAATGCATTTGCAGTTGGAGATTCGGGTGTTGTTATAAACACAAGGGATAGCGGGAAAACATGGTCCCCGATTTTATTAGGAATAAACTTACCTTTGCATGATGCATATTTCAATACAAACGGAAAATCTTTTATTGTAGGTGACTCTGCTACATTAGTTTATAGTAGAGATTTCTTAAATACGTTTCAAAAAATTCCGCTTAATCTTGAAAATAACAATTCGTTATTTAGGATTAAGTTTAAGGATCAAAATCAAGCATTCATTTGCGGAGACGGGGGACTGATATTAAAATCGGAAGATGGTGGAATAACTTGGTCGAGAGTTCCAACTAATTCTACAAGTCTTTTGTTCGATTTAAGTTTTGTTGATAGAAAGAATGGATTTGCAGTCGGATGGAATGGTGAAATGCTTAGTACAACAGATGACGGAAATACCTGGATACCAACTGAAAAAATAACTGATGATTATTTGAAGTCAATTGATTTTAACGACAAAGGTTACGGTATAATAGTCGGCGGGAGCGGAACAATTTTAAGATCAATTGATTACGGAAGACATTGGGAAAAAGTAAAAATAGATGTTGACGGTAGTCTTCAAAAAGTGAAATTTATTAATGATGACAACGTTATTGCGTTAGGGATGAAAGGGATAATTTTATTTTCCAAAAACAAAGGTGAATCGTGGAAACAAGTTCATACTGCTATTTTTTCAAAGCTAACAGATATGACAGTTAATCCCGAAGGACATGTGTTTATTGTTGGAATAAATGGAACGATTCTCAAGTTCTTGTAAACAATATGTAAGAGTATCACTTGGATAAGTTTATAATTCGTGGTGGTAAGAAGTTATCTGGAAGAGTTGAGATAAGTGGCGCTAAAAATTCTGCACTTGCATTAATGCCTGCCAGCCTTTTGAATTCCGGGATAAACAAAATCTTCAACATTCCGGAGGTCAATGATATCTATACAATGATTAAACTCTTAAATTACTTAGGTGTTGAATCGGAGTTTTCAAATTATGAGCTTACTTTAAATACTTCTCAAATTAAAGCGCAGGTTGCTCCCTATGAACACGTAAAAAAAATGAGAGCCTCGGTTTATGTTCTTGGTCCATTATTAGCAAAATTTGGGTATGCAAAAGTATCAATGCCGGGTGGTTGTGCTTGGGGGCCAAGACCTATTAATTTGCATTTAGAATCAATGCAAAAGTTAGGTGCCGAAATAACTCTAGAAGAAGGATATATTATAGCCAAAGCACCTAAATTACATGGAAGTAAGATACAATTTGAAACGTCATCGGTAGGTGCAACTGGCAGTATTCTTATGGCTGCAAGCCTCGCTAAAGGAACGACATTAATTACTAATGCAGCAATCGAACCTGAAATCACGCTACTTGGTGAAGCACTTGTAAAAATGGGAGCAAAAATTAATGGCTTAGGTACACTGAATTTAGAAATAGAAGGAACAGATGAGTTAAAACCGATCTCGATAGAAAATATTCCCGATAGAATTGAAGCCGCCACAATGTTGGTTGCCGGGGCTATAACAAACAGTGAAATAGAAGTACAATATAAGTATCCACATCATATAGAAACTGTTTTAACAATGTTGAAGGAAAGCGGTGTTAATTTATTAATAACTAACGATTTAGTCACTGTTAATGCAAACAATATCAGTATAAAAAATGTTAATGCTACAACATCAGTGTATCCCGGATTCCCAACTGATATGCAGGCACAATGGATTGCCTATATGTCTTTAGCAAATGGTAAATCAGTGATTACTGATAACATATATTTGGACAGATTCAATCATGTTCCAGAGTTAGTAAGGCTAGGAGCAAATATTGAAATGAAAGGTAATAATGCTATTGTTCATGGAGTAAAGAAATTAAAAGGTGCAAAAGTAATGTCAACGGACTTAAGAGCGAGTGCCTCATTGGTATTAGCCGGTTTAGCTGCACAAGAAGAAACTGAAATACTGCGAATTTACCATCTTGATAGAGGTTACCAGAGGATTGAAGAAAAACTACTTAAACTTGGTGCAGACATCAAAAGAGTTCAAACAACGGAATACTAATGTTTTTTAGAATAAGAGATTATATAAGGTTTCCTTATATTATTCTTGCAGTAATAATTTCAGTCAATATCTTTTTTGTCAACCTTCCGTTATTAGATTCATTTAATTATGAGTTCTGTGTTGGGAATGCAATTTTTCTATCATTTGTTCTTGGACTTGCTACTATACATTTCAAATTAAAAAATGAAGATACTAGCTCATTCTTTTCTTTTTTGACGGAGCATAAATATTTTTACTTTCTTGCACTTATAATTCCAATAGTAATTTCTTTGTTTAATTCTGTGCTTTTTCCGAGATGTCCTATACTTGAAGGTTTTCCTTTTTATTTAATAATTACAATTCCTTCTGTTGTTTTTGTTTTTGTCATAGCTATTCTTTCATATACTTTAAGTAAAAAGAGAATAGCCTTTCTTTTTTTTATTTTGTTATTTTTGGCTGTAATTATAATCCCGCCTTTTATTGAACTTTATAGAAATCCACAGGTTTATTTTTATAATCCAATAATAGGTTACTTTCCGGGTACCATATATGATGAAAATATTCCTATTGATGCTAAGTTGCTCCTTTATAGAACAACGATTGTTTTTCTGTCTTTAATCTGTTTACTAACAATTCAGTATTTGAGAAAAAAAAGAAGAATACCGAAACTTTTCCATTTCCTAGTACCGTTAATAATTTACATTCTGTTTTTTTTACTTAAACCATTTTTTAGCTTTTCAACTACGATTGGTACTTTAAATAAGCAGTTATCAAAACAAATAATAACACCACATTTTGTAATAAGTTATACAAATTCAGCTAAAATAAATTATCCGACTCTACTAGCTCTAAAACATGAATATTATTTTGAAGAAATCTCAAATGACTTTAGGTTGACTCCGAAATCAAAAATTCATTCTTTTATTTTTAAAACACATGAACAAAAAAGAAAACTCTTTGGAGCAGGAAATGCCGATATGGCAAAACCGTGGCTAAACCAAGTATATGTTAATATCGCTGATATTGATGCTACCTTGAAACATGAGCTTGTACATGCTATTTCGAGCAATTTCGGAGTAACACTTTTCAAAGTTGCGGCAAATATTAATCCGGCATTGATTGAAGGAGTTGCTACCGCATTTGATAACAATGTTGATAGTTATCCAGTCAATACAATTGCAAAGATTGCATATGATTCCGGTTACAAGGTCAATTTGGAAAATTTGTTCTCAGGTTTGAATTTTTTCAGCAGTTATTCTTCTTTAGCTTATGTTTATGCTGGTTCATTTATAAGATATTTAAACCAAAAGTACGGTGTAGAAGTAGTTAAAGACATTTATAAAGACGGAAAATTTAAGTTGCACACAGGTGAAAAATTAAACAAACTAACCAATGATTATTGGCAGTTTTTAGATTCTTTGACATGGGAATCAAACAATAAAACCGCTCAACTCTATTTCGCGGGATTAACTGTTTTTAAGAAATTTTGTGCGAGATCTGCGGCCGAAGGATTAAAAAGTGCGTCTCAATTATACTCTCAAAAACAATACAATGAAGCTTCAAAAAAATTTAAAGAGATATACAATTACTCCAATTCCTATTCTGCGTTAATTGGCTATAAAAATACTTTATATAAACTTGGTGAACACGAAAAAGCGAATCAGTTTATTAATTCGCAAATGGAATTCTTCAAAAATTCACAATACTATTTTAACTTCCAACTGAATTTAGCCAATTCATATGCGTTATCCGGAAATGTTGATGCCGCTAATTTAGTTTTGGATTCATTGATAATTAATCCTCCGAATTATTTATATAAGAGCATTGCATTTAGTTGGAAAGAAGTATTAATGAACAACGGACTAAATGATTTTATAAGGTTTCAGCATGGGGACATTGATTATAAGTTTGAAATTCTTATGGATCTTTACAAAAAGACAAGAAATAAAACAATTATACCCTCACTTGTTAGATATTCTGAAGAAAATGACTCTACAGCAAGTAAGATAAAAAGTGTTTTTTTTGATAATTTTGTGGTTGATAATCAGCAAAGCAGTTATTATGCATTGCTTTTATCCAAGTACTTTTTGAACAATATGGATTTTAACACTGCCAAGTATTTTGCCGTAAAATCACTTGATTATAAAAATCAAAATTGTTTTTACGAAGTATTGGTTGAAAACTTAAAAATGGTAAATTGGTTTGTGAACTATTATAATGATTCTGTAAAAGAAATTCGAATAATTAATTAACTGCACTAAAATTTCCTCAATTTGTAATCAATATGAATTTGAAAAAGAAAATAAAAGAATTAAAGTTTCTTGAAACAGCATCATGTCTTTCAAAAGAGAGAGGGGAAAAAGTTTATATTGTGGGCGGGTACGTTAGAGACTTATTTTTAGATAGGAAAAAATATGAAATGGATATTCTGGTCGTTGGTGACGGACCAGGATTTGCTCAAGACTTTGCCGACAAATTAAGCATCAAGAATATTATTATATATAGAAACTTCGGGACAGCTCAATTTATATATGGCGATTATACCTTGGAATTTGTCGGTGCCAGAAAAGAATCTTATGGGAAGAACAGCCGGAATCCGGTTGTTGAAAAGGGAAGTTTTGATGATGATTTGAACCGAAGAGACTTTACAATTAATACATTAGCAATATCTTTAAATGAAGACAACTATGGTTTGCTAATAAATCGTTTTGATGGACTAGATGATATAAAGAAAAAAATAATTCGTACACCGCTTGACCCATTTCAAACTTTTGATGATGATCCGTTACGGATAATGCGGGCATTCCGTTTCGCTGCACAGTTACAATTTGCTCTCGATGAACCGATCTTGAAAGCGGCAGAAGCATTGGCAGATAGACTTGAAATAGTAGCTCAAGAAAGAATAACTGATGAATTTTTTAAGATTCTTTCATCCCCGATACCTTCGGTCGGATTCAAGTTAATGCAGATTACTAAAATAATGAATGTAGTTTTCCCGGAAATTGCCGAAATGGAAGGTGTGGATCAGAAAAAAGATCATCATCATAAAGACGTTTTCCTTCATACTTTAATGGTCGTTGACAATATTTCGAAAGAAACAGACAACGTTTGGCTAAGATTTGCCGCTCTTGTGCATGATATAGCAAAACCTCCGACAAAAAAGTTTATCGAGGGAACCGGTTGGGCATTTCACGGACACGAAGAACTTGGAGCCAGAATGATGAAAAGGATTTTCGATAGAATGAAACTCCCTCATTCCAAGTTACCCTACATTGAAAATCTAATACGACTTCATCTGCGACCCATAGCTTTGGTTGACGATCAAGTTACAGATTCTGCAATTAGAAGATTTATAGTAAGTGCCGGTGATGATCTGGACGATTTAATCACATTATGCAGAGCCGATATTACAAGTAAGAATCAAGCGAAAGTGAATCAATACCTAAGAAATTATGATAAAGTAATGAATAAAGTTCACGAGGTTCTGGAAAAGGACAAACTCAGAGCTTTCCAATCGCCCGTACGCGGTGTTGTAATAATGAAAGTCTGTAATTTAGAGCCGTCAAAAAAAGTGGGAGAAATTAAGTCAGCTATTGAAGATGCTATATTAGATGGAAAGATCGGAAATAATTATGAGGATGCATACCGGTATCTTTTAGAAATTAAAGATAAATTTTTAGCCTCCTATTGATATTTAATCAAGTTGTAATATTTTATTCCCTATTGAATATTTTTTGTAACTTTCGAGCTATTAAATTCGTCCAAATTGTTAAAAAATAAACGATTCACTTCTGTAAAAAGGAGAAATATAATGAGAAAAGTACTTTTCGGAATAATTATGTTCTTTGTTGCTATTCCAATATTTGCTCAAAAGACTCTTACTTTAGACGAGGCAGTTAAAATTGCACTGCAAAGAAATCCCAATTTGATTAAAACAGTAAATAACTTAGAAACCAATAAGTCGGCACTAAAAAGTGCATACGGTAATCTTTTACCTAGTTTGGGAGCTAGTGGAAGTTTCAGTTGGTCGAGAATTGATGATATTGGCGGTGATCAGGTAGACTACCTTGGTAATGTTACTCATGTAGCTGCTACTCAAATAGATAGTAGGACTTATTCGGTAGGGGCCGGAGGTTCAGTCACTCTATTTAATGGACTCGCTAATTGGGCCAACGTTTCTAGACAAAGTGACAATTTAGAAGCAGCAAAATTAAGCATAGAAAAAGCAAAACAAGATTTAGTTTTCACTACAACATCTTATTACTATGCTGTTCTTAATGCAGATGAATTGGAAAAGGTCAGAGAAGAAAATGTAAAGTATAACCAAAAATTTTTAGAAACAGTACAGGAAAGACATAAGTTAGGCGCTGTTGCAATTGCAGATGTTTACAGCCAGCAATATCAACTCGGTAATGCGGAACTATTATTAATCCAAACACAAAATACATTTGAGACGGCAAAAAACACTTTATTGAATTATCTGGGACTGGACGTTTTTACCGAGTATACTTTTGTAGATCCTTACGGTGAAAAGGATTCAGTAAATACGGATAAATATTTGAAAGAGTTTGATGACGTTTCGATTATGGTAAACCAGGCACTAGCCGGAAGAAGTGATTATAAAAGCCAGCAGCTTTTATTGGAAGCTGCTAAGAGCGGTGTAACAATTGCTAAAGGAGGAATTTTTCCGACACTCAGCGGCAGTTATTCATTTGGAACAAGGGCATTGATTCCATCCGATCTATTTCGTAGAAAAACGTGGTCATTAGGTTTATCTCTTGATATACCTATCTTTTCTAATTTCAATACCGAAAACTCAATTGAGATTGCCGTTGCAAATGAAAAGAACGCGGAAGAAGACCTAAGTACACTTGAAAGACAAATAAAAATTGAAATCAAGCAGGGGTATCTTGATTTGATTGCTGCTAAGAAAAGTTTGGATGTAGCGACAAAAAATGTTGTTTCTG
>CAZRIQ010000040.1:0-11767 GCA_964600175.1 uncultured Melioribacter sp.
TTTGTGTTGTGTCGTTTGTATTGATGATCAATTTATAAACCGGTGATTGAAATTCCGCAGGAGTAAAATTATCTGCAAACTTCGATGAAGTAACTCTTTCGAGATTATTAAGCAGGCGTTCAGTTTGTGCCGAATCCGTCAAAGTATTGTTTATCTTCCAGCGTTTGCCGCTCTTCATAAGAACAAATGAACTATCCGAAAGATAATGGTACGTCAATGATGTCCACTTGGTTTTATTGCTCTGAATAATATTCTGGTTACGAAAATTGTTTACGGTCCGGCTGCCGAATGTCATCCCGAGGAATCCTTCGGTTTCATATACATCGGTATCATTATATAATCGCACATAAGTTGAAACAGAACGCGGCTGTTGAAACGCAAATCGACCGATCACAATATCGAGCGTTGTTTTTCCGTCTTCCAAAACTTTTATACGCGTACCGGAAGAATCGACCTGGAACTCGTGCCATTTGCTCTGATCTCTTGCAGCAAGACTGGTAGGTTTAATAGTGATTAAAGAATTCAAGACCTCGCGGATTTTATTTTCCGGAACCGGTGCGGTTTTATTACTAGGTAACTTTACATTCCACTTGCCGGTTTCCTTAGTTAAGTTAATTCCACCATCTTTCTTGTCCTTAGGATAAATATCTATTTCGCTGACCTTTGATGTATCTATATCGACAAGTTCTTTTCGAAAGGAGCGTTCTTCACCGCTGTTAAAAAATAATAAGTAGATAACAATCACGAGAAGAACGACAAATAAGCCGATGAGATTTTTTGTGCTGATCTTATTAAACATAATTCTCGGACATTAATTTGTTCTTCTTTTTCAAGTTCATCTGGTAACGGAAAATTCCGTAACCGATCACCAATAAAATCGGCAGTAGGAAGTTTAGATATTTAAGAAGTGTTTTCGTTCCATCTTCAAGTGACGGGTCTATTGGTCTGGCGGTTACACCTTTTGTTCTTAACTGTACAAGTCCTGTATCATCGCTAAGCCAGTCAATTGCATTCGAAACAAGATTAACATTATCTGCACCAAGCTGCTGGGCGCTTTGTCCGCTTCCGTTAACTATGAATCTGCCGCTTCCAATTACAACCAGTTTGGAGTTTGCATTACCACTTAGCTTCCCTTGTGCTGCAACTGCAACGGGAAGCGATCCCATAGTGAAATCGGCTGCAGTCCAGTTTTTATCTGCATTAAATCTAATGGGAGGTGTTTCCGTTCCGGTCTTCTTCGAAGAAAATGCAATCGGGACTATTTGAACAGATGTATCTCTGGCATTTATTCTCAACGGGCTGACAAACATCATCACCACAGATTCCAAACCTTCTGTAACCGGATCCTTGGCAAAATTGTCGATGATTGGAAGGTAAGGGAATTTAACCGGTGTTTGAAATACATACATTCCCTGTTGCTGTTTCACCATTACGGAACTGCAGTTGGCATCGACCAGAAAATTCTTCTCGACCTCAATTCCTTTTTGTTTGAGCCAATCTCCGAAATTACTTTTAACTTCATCACCGGAAGCCGTGCTCATACTTGCTTCAACCGCACTGTAAGCGGCGAGAATATTTCCGCCCCTTGCAAGGAAATTATCAAGCTGAGAGAACTGGCCCTGTGAAATCGAATCGGTAGGACTGATGATGACAAGTGTTTTATATTTTGCCGGAATTGTAGAATCTGGATTGAGTTTCAAACTATCAACGTTATACAAAATGTCCAACTGCTGTTGAAGTTGCTGCATCTCTTTAATAGACGGCTCCCCATTGCCAGCAACAAATCCTATCCACGGTTTATTTGTTGCGGTTAACTTTTTAATTGTTGTTGAAAGATCGTATTCCATTGCAGCGCCGGGTTTAACAAACGGGATTACATCCGTCTTTCCTCCCATTTGCACAACCGCACCAAGGTAAGCCCGCTGCTGTTTCAACTGGTCGCGTTCTCTTACGTTTATCATTATCGGACGGATTCCGCTTTGCTGAGCTTTAACTTCACTCTCCTGCGATTCGTTCGGGTTAACAAATTCATAGACAATTTGGTTACCCGACCTGCTTGCATATTCAATAAGCAAATCTTTGAAGTCCTGTTTTACCTGTGCAACGTTCGGGGGAAGATTTTCGGAAAAGTAAGCAGTAACCGTAACCGGGTCTTTAAGGTTTTTCAATATATTTATCGTTGCATCGCTGAGTGTGTATCTTTTATCTTCGGTGAAATCCAATCTTACAAAAAACTTTGAAGCAATAACATTCACAAGAATTAGAATTCCAAAAACAAGTAAAAGGCTAATCTGTACTTTTCTTTTCGTCAGCATAATTCTATTCAACTATATTTCTTTTTGATAAAACGGATTCCGAAAGCAGCAATCCGAAAAATGTAATTGAGAAGAAGTAGATCAAATCTTTGGAATCGATGACGCCGCGGGAAACTGCATCGTAATGCGTCGAGAGACTTAAGTAACTCAACAACTCACCGAAACTTCCCGTAAAACTGTTTGCAAGCACATCGAATATTATCAGGAAAAACACACCAATAAACAGCGAAAGCAAAAACGAAACGATCTGGTTGCTTGTAACGCTCGATGCGAACAAACCGATGCTGATTAAAGTCATACTCATCAGTATCATTCCGAGGTAACCGCACCAAACCGCGCCGTTGTCAATAGGCCCGATTGAAGCAACTGTGATGTAATACGGCAGAGTAAATGCTAGAGCTATAATTATCAAAAGAAGTGTGGCAACAAACTTCCCGATCACAACCTGCCAGTCGGTAACGGATTTTGTCAACAGCAGTTCGATTGTTCCGCTCCTCTTCTCTTCGGCTAACATTCTCATTGTAATTGCCGGGATGAAAAAGAATAATGTCCAGTAAGCAATTTGAAAGAAGGGTTGGAGTGATGCCTGACCGGAGAAGAAAATATCGGAACCATATAGCCATGAGAAGAACCCGCTGATACCGAGAAAGACTATTAATAAAATATATGCGATTAATGAATCGAAAAACGCTCTTAATTCTCTTTTAGTTATTACCAGAACAGGTCTCATTTACAAATCTTATTTAGTTGTTAATTCTCTAAAAATATCTTCCAGCTTTGTTTCCATCGGTGTCATCTCGGTCATAACCCAACTGTTCTTAACACATAATTCAAAAATTGGCCTCCTGGAAGACATATCGTTTTTACTGTTTATTAAAAATGTATCATGCAGGTCGGGAACAGGATCGACCATTCCAACAGAATCTAAATTTTTTAATGCTAAGATCACTTCGTCGCGTGCGGGTGCATCGGAAATCTGCACACGAAGAATCTCCTGACCTTGTGCCTGTCTTCTCAAAATATCTGCAGTTCCGTCTGCAACAATTCGTCCTTTATTTATAATTAATATCCGGTCGCAGGTAGCTTCAACTTCCGAAAGAATGTGTGTACTTAAAATTACGGTTTTTTCTCTGCCGAGTTCTTTTATCAATTTTCTAATTTCAACAATCTGGTTGGGATCAAGACCGGTTGTCGGTTCATCGAGAATTAAAATCTCCGGGTCGTGAATCATAGCCTGTGCAAGCCCTACCCTCTGCCTGTACCCTTTCGACAGTTCACCGATCTTCTTATGCTTTTCATCGTTCAATCCCGTAGTACGAACCATTTTTATAATTCTATTCTTTATCTCATCGGAGGGCACGCCTTGCAGTTCGGCAACAAACCTTAAATAATCCATAACGGGCATATCATAATAGAGAGGATTGTTCTCCGGCAGGTAACCGATATTCTTCTTCAGTGTATCATACTTTTCAAGAATCGACTCACCGTTAATTTTGACATCGCCGTCCGAAGGAGCCATGTAGCATGTAACAATTTTCATAGTAGTGGTTTTGCCTGCGCCGTTGGGACCAAGGAAACCGAGGATTTCGCCGGTTTTTACTTCGAAGGAGATGTTATCGACTGCTCTTTGTGTGCCGTACTTTTTGGTAAGGTTTTCTACAATAATGCTCATATCAAATTTTAAAATGTAAAGGAATACCGAAAAATACAAAATTAATGCCCTTTAAAAATTAAACTTGGAGAAAAGTTCCGGTTTTCAGGAAAAAAAATAGAAATTATGTTCGCGAAAGAAAAGCATTCAGTTGTAGTATCAACCAAATCACCGTAGGGTCGAGGTTACCTCGACCCTACATGTATTTACCCAAATTAAAAATTTACCCCGATCCTTAGGATCGGGGCAGCTGATTTAAGGGGAAGTTTACTATCTCCCCGGTTGATAAACTATTTTGCGGATTGTATCGAATTGGAGATATGGATACTCATCCCTAAGAGAGTCAATCGCGTCGCTGGCGCTAACTTTTTTTGCTCTTAGAGCTTTAAATTTTTTGCGGATAATGTAGTCCCTAACCGATTTTTCATCGATGAGACCGCGCGAACTGAGAACCTGGTATATCTCATCGCTAACTAAGTCGGCAAGAGGATTTGAACCCGTATTCGGATTTATGTTTTCCATTTTGTCCTCTCCATTTAATTAGTAAGTTTTTGTTTTTACTCTTCGACGGATAAAGCCGGTCCCCCCATTCAGCAATTAAAATTTTATCGTATTTTTCCAACCGTCTGACCATCGAGAAACAACCTTAACTCCGGTTACTATTTAAGGATTGATACCCCGGTAAACAACCGCACATATGTGTAAATTTTTAATCTTATGGGGATAAAAAAATGCACCGACCTACATGAATATGCGGGTGGTGTGAAAAATGCCTTGCGAAAACAGCAATTTATTGAAGGAAACTTTGAGATTAACCGTCTTACGTCTACCGTCTCACGTTTTACATGTTACTAGATTATTCCTTTGCGGATGGCTTTGGCAACTGCTTCAGACTGTGAGTGAACATGCAGCTTTTTGTAGATATTTCTGATATGATGCCTGACTGTATCAACACTTATAAATAACCGATCGGCAATTTCCTGATAGTTATTTCCTTCGGCAAGAGAAGTCAATACTTCTTTCTCGCGGGATGATAATTCAAATTCTCCTTCGCCGCTGCTCTGATTTTTTGTCTGCTGAAAAACATTTATCACCTGTCTTGCAATTAAAGAACTCATCGGCGAGCCGCCTTCATGTGCATCTTTAATTGCATCGAGCAGACGCGCAGGCGGTGTTTTTTTTACAAGGTAACCGCAGGCGCCCGCACACAGTGCGTTGAATACCGTATTGCTGTCTTCATAAATCGTAAGCATTAAAATATTCATATCGGGCTTTTTCAACTTTGCTTTTGTTATTCCTTCTATACCGCTCATGCCCGGCAGACCGATGTCCATCAGGGCAACATCTATTTCCATCAATTCCAGTTTGCTCAAAAAAGTTTCGCAGTCGGAAAACGATCCAACACAGCTATAGCCATTGGTTGCGTTTATTAAAACCGCTAACCCTTCCCGGATAGTGTTGTTATCCTCTATTATTGCAACTTTTATCATCCTTTATACAAGTAGAAGGTTTCTAATAACGGAAAGATAATTATTTTGAAAAGAAAAGTTTAAGTTTATTTGCGGTGGTGATCTTACCTACAAACTTAATAGTCGTTCCCTTTTCCGGAACCGAATCCAGTTTAACCGAGCCGCCGAGTTTATTCGCCCTATTAAAAATGTTTATCAGCCCGTTTCCTTTCTTAACTTTTTCGATGTCCATTCCGATACCGTCGTCGGTCAATATCAACTGTAATTCGTCTTTATTTAGGTTCGCTTCCAAAGTTATCTTTCTGCATTTACTATACTTAATTGCATTATTGATTGCTTCTTTAAAAATCAAAAACAAGTTTTGTTTGTAATCCATCGGAAGTTTAAGACTTGCAAACTCCTCTATGTTCACAGTCTTGAAAGAAATACCGAACGTACCGAGGAAATCGCTGTATATATCTTTCAATCTCAATATCAAATCGTATAAAGAATCTTTCTTCGGGTTAATCATCCAAACTATATCACTCATATTATCTATCAACTGGCGGGACTTTTCACTTACAGATTTCAATTGCTCTTCGGTTCCTTTCGAAGAAGAAACGTTCGCAGCAGCAATCTCGCTGAGAATTGAGATTTCTGTCAAACCGGAACCTATGCTGTCGTGGAGATCGGCAGCAAGCCTGACTTTCAATTTCTCGATTGCAAGAAGACTTCTAAATCTAATCGTACTCAAGTAATAGATAATAAATCCAATTACAATCACTGCAATCGAGATAAACCACCAGCGCTGCCAAAAGGGCGGCAGAACAATTAAATGAAGCGCAGCACCTTCGTTATTCCACACACCGTCATTGTTCGAACCCCGAACTCTAAAAACATATTCGCCCGGCGATAAGTTCGTATAACTTGCAATCCTTCGTTTTGCATCGACATAATGCCAGTCAGGATCAATACCTTGAAGATAATATGCATATTGGTTATCGAGTGGATGGGTAAAGTCCATAGCCGAAAATTCAACGGAGAAAAAATTTTGGTTGAAGTCAAGAACAAGCGTATCATGCTCGCCGGAAATAGGTTCATTAAAAATTCTAATTTGACTAATAACAATCGGCGGAATCGATTGGTTGTCTTTTACACTATCGGGATAAAAATAATTGACGCCGTTGATTCCCCCGAAAAACATTTCACCGCTTTCCGACTGCGCATACGCGCCGCCGCTGAATTCCAAACCCTGCAGACCGTCATGAAGATCGTACTGAACAAAACTGTTCGCAGCAATATTGAATTTGAAAATACCGTCATCGCTGCTGAACCATAAATTTTTATTCTTGTCTTCCAAAACCCCGTAAACAACCGAAATGTTAATCCTATTTTTTTGATTATACCTGATAAACCTTTCCGTTTTCTTGTCGAACTTGTGCAAGCCGCCGCCAAAGGTCCCGACCCACAAGAATCCATTTTCGTCCTCATAAACAGACATAACCCTGTTATCGCTAAGACTCGTAACATCGTCGGGAATATTTCTGTAGGAGATAAACTTTCCTGAATTCCTATCGAACTTATCCAGCCCGCCGCCGAAAGTGCCGATCCAAAGTGTGCCCTCTCTATCTTCGTATATGCAATAAACCCTGTTGTCACTTATGCTGAACGGGTCGATGGGATTGTTTAAATATTTTTTAAATTCTATCCTATTCGAACTATTCCGGTTATACTTAAAATAATTCAACCCCCCGCCGAAAGTCCCGATCCAAATGGTATCGGATGAATCGATATAAATCGACTGCACTTGATTTGCACCGAGCGAAAGAGAATCATAATCCGAATGAACATAACTAACAAACCGGTGGGTTTGTTTATTAAATTTATTCAAGCCCCCGTTATAGGTGCCAATCCATAAATTTCCGAACCTATCTCCTGCAATCGCTCTTACATGGTTATCGCTGATGCTGTTCGGATTCGCAGGGTTGTGTTCGTAGTAAGTAAATTTAAAGTTCTTCCTATCAAACCTGTTCAGCCCGCCCTTGAACGTCCCGATCCACAAAACGGAATCTTTATCGGGATACAACGACCAGACTACATCGTCATCCAAACCTTTGATTGCCGAGCCAGCCTGTTCGGCAGACATGCTTGCTTTACTTATTTGGTTGAATTTGACGGACGTTCTTTCAACTTTGTTGAGACCTTTCCCGAGAAGGGTCCCGACCCACAAATTACCGGATCGGTCTTCAAAGATAGAAAGGATATCGTTTTTCGAAAGGGAGTTTAAGTCCATCGGGTCGTTTCTAAAATGAGTATACGTCTTGGACCTATAATCGAAGCGGTCCATTCCTCCGCCAAACGTACCCATCCAGTAATAACCCAAATGATCTTGAAGAATTGCCATCACAGTGTTGCTGGAAAGTGAATTGCCCGCCCCGAGGTTGTTTTTGAAATTAATAAATCTCACAGAACTCTGATCTTTATCCTGTTCGGATTTAGACAGGACATTGAATCCTCCACCGTACGTACCGATGAAAATATTTTTATCCTTATCGATAAAAAGCGAAGTAACTCTGTTATCGCTTAGACTCGTTTTGTCTTTTGAGGAATGACGGAAAATAGTAATATCATACTGTTCCGTTTTTTGTTTCCCGTTCGAAGGGATAATTCTGATCAGCCCGTCCCCGAGCGATCCTGCCCAAACAACGCCGTCACTGTCAACAACAACCGATCTTATCCTGTTCGAACCGATATTTCTTACACTTGCCGGGTTTTTGTAGAAATGAACAACCGAATTTTCTTTCTTATTGTATTTAACCAATCCCATTCCCCATGTACCAATCCACAAATTTCCTTCTTTGTCTTCGGCAAGCGACGTAACAGATTTATCATTGCTTCTTGAAAACGGAATCGGGTAACCGTAAAAATTTTCATCCGTTGCCGACTCAACTTTCATGGTGTCCAATAATCTAAATCTCTCGAATGTTTCCGTCTGCCTGTTAAACTTGTTAAGCACACCTTCCACTGTTCCTACCCAAATTATTCCGTCTTTGTCTTCCAGTAGCGAAAAAATTCCGTTGTCGGAAATTGAAGTAGAGTCAAGCGGGTTGGTATAATAAATTTTGAAAGTGTATCCGTCATACCTGTTCAGACCGTTTGCTGTGCCGACCCACAGGTATCCTTTCATATCCTGTATAATACAATAAACCGAACTCTGGGAGAGCCCGTCTTCCATTCTCAATTGTGTAAATAAATATTCCCGGTTTGTCTGCTGAGCAGAAAGGAAACTGCTCGATAAGAATAGTATTAAAAATAATCTGCCGGCAATCTTCATGTGATAAAAGAATTGATCATTAATAAAAAATTGTAATGTTACAATATAAATTGCTGTGCTAAAAATCTACTTATTTATTGAATCACCGATGAGTTTTGAATTTGTATGTGAAAATTGATTTTTCTTCTACTATATTTGGATTGAATATCACCAAATAATAAAATGAAGAAGCTTTTCTTAATACTGATTTTAGTTTCATTAATATTCACGACTAACAGTTGCGATAAAGGGATTGAACCAAATCCCCCTCCAGTTTCATCTTCTGAAAAAACCGGTTTCGGAGGAACAGTTACTTTTAACGGGACCTGGCCCGACAGCGTTAAACTTACCTTGCTTGTCATTTTCAAAAATCAACTGGTAACCGACCAGGATTTTGGATTGCCTAATTTAAGTTTTGTAGTCGGTTCAATATCAAACGGGACAACAGAATATATCTACAATTCCGACGACAACAGTTACTCATCACTCTTTACGCTTCAGCCGGGACAATACAACTACGTGGTTGTTGCACAATCCACAAAAGAAACAATTTCCCTGGATAGAAAAGATTGGTTTATAGCGGGAGTCTATTGCGTAAACGGGGATCAATCGCAGCCTGTTTCATTAATTATTGATGAGGGAAAACGAACTCAGGATATCAACATAAATGTCGATTTCAATAATCCTCCGCCACAGCCGCCGGGAGGATAAAACACAAATCGTTTTATGAAAAAACTTTTTCTAATAATATTGTTTCTTCCTATTGCGGCATTTGCACAAACAGGAACTGTTAAAGGAAGAGTTGTCGGTGTTGATGGTTTACCAATTGTCGGCGTGAATGTTATAATACTCGAAACCAACTACGGCGCTGCTTCCGACGACAGGGGCTTTTTCGAAATCGATAATATTCCACTCGGGAAATACGATATTCAATTCTCAGCGATTAGCTTTCAAAAAAAGACTATAGAAAACCTCACGGTCAATACAATAAATGCTCCGCTAAAGATTGTCTTGAGAGAACAAGCAGTTCAAACAGAACCTATTGTAGTTAGTGCAACCAAGTACGAACAAAAGCAGGAAGACTTAACGGTAAGCACTACCATAATTCAACCCGAGTTTATTTCAAGGAAAAATTTCACGGAGTTCGATGACGTTTTACGTTATGTACCGGGCGTTCAAATGACTTTAGACCAGGTTAGTATCCGTGGTTCGAGTGGATACAGCAAAGGCGCCGGTACAAGAGTTCTAGTCGCTATCGACGGCGTTCCGCTTTATTCGGGCGATACGGGTGACATTACTTGGGAAATGATCCCGTTGACCGATATTGAACGCGTAGAAGTAATAAAAGGTCCGGCAAGTTCGTTGTACGGCTCAACTGCAATCGGCGGTGTAATCAATATTATTACCAAGAAATCTGCAAAGAACCCGATCACACATGTAATGACTTACGCCGGCGCATACGATAAACCGAAATACGATACATGGCAATGGTATGACGGATATAGAACTTTCTACGGATTTGGCGTTGCACATTCAAACTCAATCGGCAAATTAGGTTACACTCTCTCAATAAAGAAATTAGAAAATGCAGGCTACAGGGAAAACGATTTCAGTAACCGCTACTTGACTTACGCCAACCTCAATTACAACTTAGACACAAACAACACTTTTTCGCTTCTCGTAAATAATCTTATGATGAACAGGGGAAATTTCCTCTACTGGAAAGACTCACGAAATGCTTTGGTACCGAAAGATGAAGACAACGGCAATACAGTCAAATCAAACCGGTGGTTTTTAAGTTTGATCTACAACCACAACTTCAGCAAGAGTTTTTCGACACAGTTAAAATCGAGTTACTACAGGACTTACTTTGAGGGAAAGGGCATTGAAATAACAACTTCAACTGCCAACCTCTATAGAAATGAATTGATCGGTACATGGAAAGCCGGCAACGATTTTATTTTGACAACCGGCGGAGAATTTTCTTACGCTCATGTTAACTCCAATATTTTTTCCAGTCCCAATTTCTTAAGCGGCGGCGCTTATACGCAAGCAGAATACAAAGGAATTGATAAACTCATCGCAACTGCCGGTGTACGATATGACTATATAAAACTCGATACATTAAACGGGGCGAATGCAGTTACACCGAAGTTCGGTCTAAATTATAAATTGAGTAATAACATTATCTTAAGAGCCTCCATTGGCACCGGGTTTAGGGCACCAACTCCTGCTGAAGTGTTCACAACAGCAGCCGTCGGCGGCGGAGTCAACGTGGTTCAGAATCCAGATTTGAAATCGGAAAAAAGTTTGTCGTTCGAGGTCGGATCACTCTACAAATGTTCTCCCGACCTTTCATTCGATATGGCTTTCTTCCAAACAGAATATGAAGACTTCATAGAGCCAAATTTTATACCGATAGATTCCGGTAGAACATATGCGGTCAAATTTATAAATCTTCCCAAAGCGAGAATACAGGGATTTGAATTAGATGTAGATTGGGATATTGTCCCGCAACTATTAAAACTAACGGGTGGTTACAATTATCTGTGGGCAAGAGACCTAACACTTCACAGGGCAATGAAATACCGCCCGCAAAATATTCTGACTACAAGTCTGCAATACTCTCCTTACCCCTTTGATTTTGGATTAGATTTCAGGTATTTGAGCCGAGTCGAAGAAATAGACTCTCTGTTTATCAAACCACTACAGGTAGTTGTTGATGGAGACAAGCGTGTTCCCATTTACGTTTTCGATCTAACCGCCGGTTACAATTTCTTCATCTCTACTGTTCCCGCAAAAGTTTATCTTAACGTAAAAAATCTTTTTAACTACTATTATGTTGAATTTATCGGGAACATTGCGCCGTTAAGAAATGTCTCGTTGAACTTTGACTTATTCTTTTAAATCCGTCCGCTAGTTATCAGTATTAACATTTGTTTCCGAGACCGGCTCTTCCTTTTCTTCCCTTTTAACAACCTCCAATGTGAAATTAGCTGCCATACCGGCTAAAGCGCCAACAGCTGCTAAAATTGGAGCA
>CAZRIQ010000041.1:0-4389 GCA_964600175.1 uncultured Melioribacter sp.
TACTGGTATTTTCTCCGCTCGACACGGATAACTTCCACCGATTCACCGGATCGGAAAGTGTTGTCTAAAACTTTACCTGTTTTCAAATTTTTAAGTGTGGTTCTTACAAAGGCGCCGCCCTTGCCGGGCTTTACATGTTGAAACTCAACTATTGTGTAGGGATCTCCCTTGAATTTTATAATTAACCCGTTACGGAAATCTGATGTATCAGCCATGAGACCTTATTTTGATTAAACGTATGATTATTCCAAGGTAGACTATAAAAACAATCAAGAAAAAGTAATTATTAGGAAATTAAAGCTTATAGGAGCAAAATTTATCCGAATATTAGCTTTGAACTTTAACTAAAAGTTTGTCTGCTTCTGTTGCTGCAGATGTAGTTTTGTAGTCTTCTTTGATTTTATTTAAAATTTCTTTTGCCTTGTCTTTTTGATTTATCTGGATCAAATCGTTTGCAGCTCTTAAAAGGTATTCCGGGTTTCCCGGGTTTATCTCAGAAATCTTTTCTGCTTCAATTAGATATTGAGCGGCTTTTTCGAATTCTTTTTTGTCTTCTAAGCAAGCAGCTTTCCCAGAAAGCGAAGCGGCTTTAAGAAGCGGATTACCCCCGCCGTAATCATCGTAAGTATCGTATGCCGAATCTATCTTCCCTGTATAATAATAACTATTTGCGAGATAAATTTTTGCCGTTTCGCCGGTTTCTGTATTTCCGTATTTGTCAACAATTTCTTGCAGCCCGGCAATATTCTGTATCTTGTTTCCTTCAATCGCATTTTTATACTGAGCCTTATCATAAATCGGGATGACCTCGGAAAGCAAACTTGAAGCCGTCAGGTTATTCTTCGATTTATTATTGTAGTATAATACTATTGCAGCTATTGCTAAAACAATTAAACCGGCACCGATGAAAATTCTCATTTGGTTTTTCTGATAAACGTCAACAGCTTTGTAATAAGTGGTTACCAGCTTATCCTGTTTGATCTCTTTTTTCGAAATTCTTTTTCTTCTCTCTAACACTTCAATACCCGTTTTTTAGTGTAAAAATTCAAAATTGGTTTGTGAATTTAATAAATCTTATAAACCTATTCTAATATGATTTGAAAAAATCCATGCATTCTGATCTAAGTAAACTTCGACCCTATATGCTCCTTTTTCCTTAACATTGAATTGCGCTTCAAAACTGTCTACGCTGTCCATTGTTCTACCGTTTTTCAACAGCTTAATCGACCCGGAAACTTTGGGAAGTAAAACGTGCAGTTTTACTCTGCCTGCCGGTACGGATTCTCCCATCTGGAATATTTTTTTCCCTTTCTCGGCATAGAACCTAAAACCGGATGCATCCCCATAATATGAATTTGAAACAAAACAACTCCCGGATTCGAGAGCTTTGTAGATTATATTTTTAGCCGTCTTGAAATCCTTAGGATTTTTTTTCGGTTCTATCTTCTTATCCGTAATAACATGTGTACGAACAGACTTAAACAAAACCTTGTAGGGAAAGACTTCCACTTCAAAAAATCCGAGTAAGTTTACCTTATGAGCGTGGGCATCAATTCCGCCGATACCAACCACTCTTCTTTTTTGATTTAATTGATCCCAGACTTTAAGCGTTTCTTCAGCAGGACCTTTAATTGATCTCAAAGGATGAATAAAATAATTGTACTTGTTTTCCTCTGTTAAACCTTCCATCCATTCCGACATGTGATTCCAAATCTCGATTCCCGTAAAATCATTGGAAGACCATTCCGTCCACGGATACGGCGGATGCTCTTTCATTGAAGATCTTTTTTCGTGCGGATGCGCCAAAAATCCGATACCCCCGGCATCTTTAATCTGCTTTACATATTCTTTTGCCGGTAAGCGGGTCGAGTACGTTTCTTCTATTCCAAAAGCAAGGTAATGATTCTTGTTCTCTTTATCGTTTATCTCGCAGCCGACCAAAAGAAGTGTATTTCCGTACCAGCCTTCAAATCCTTCTTTAAGCGCTCTCAGTGTATTATGGTCGGTAAGCAGAATAAAATCCAGACCGATTTCATTTGCTGTTTCAGCAATTGTCTTTACATCCCCTGAGCCGTCTGAAAAAGTGGAATGAATATGAATAGCACCGACATATTCAAACATTTTTGATTATTCCTTTAAGGTGGGAAGATAATAATTAGATCCGCTCCCCGGAAATATTCCAAATAAGATTAATTCGTAATCTCTATAAGCGTGGAATATTGTGTTGTTTGTTGTTTTATCATATCGGATAACTTCGTCATCAAAATATCTATTCTTTCATCAGCGTTATCGTCAAAGTTTTCATATGCTTCCTGGTTGCTGAACATATAAACTTCTTCAAAAGAATTGGATTTATTTTTCTGTTCGAAGACTGAATAGCTTTCCAAACCCTCTGCTTTGATTATACTTTTTAATTCTTTTACAACTCCTAAATATTCCTCGCGCTTTTCGGGAATAATGCTATAGCGTATTGAGAATATTACTTTACTCATATTTCCTCTATTCTAAATTGTTAGTTCACCTTTGAATGTTACAACTGCCGGACCAGTCAAGGACAATTCGTTTATTTGCCGGTCACTTACCTTAAAATTGACTTCTAAAAAATCCCCGCTTTGTACTTTCAGCTTAACAGGAGGTTTTACTTTTCCTTCATAAAAATTAATTGCCGCCGCAGCTACTGCTCCTGTTCCGCATGATAGAGTTTCGTTCTCAACTCCGCGTTCATAACTTCTTATATAAATTATGTTTTCCTGTAACGAGACAAAATTTACATTTGTTCCTTCAGGAGCAAAATCATTTGAGTACCTAATTTCTTTTCCAAGTTCATAAACGGGGAAATCGTCAATGTCAGTAAAAAAAGAACCTAAGTTTTTCTTATCCCTTAAAACATCTTTTATATCAATAACAACATGCGGCGAACCGGTATCCGCAAAAGAAGCATTTATCAACTGATCAAAAGCTTTGATCTTAAAATTTAACTTTGTCTTCTCCGGTGGATTGAGATAAAATTTTATTTTTTCATCGTCAATCACTAGACCGGAATATTCAATACCGTTCGAAATAAACTTGGCTTTTCCGCCTTTCAACATGTCAAGCAATCCGGCATACCTAATTGCACATCTGGAACCGTTTGCACACAAACATCCGGTCGATCCGTCGGCATTGTAATAATCCATTGCAAAATCATAACCGTCTTTACCGGATATTACTAATACACCGTCGGCTCCTATCCCTGATCTCCGGTTACAAATATGCCGTATTATCTGCGGATTTAGTGTTAAATCAGCGTTAAATTTCTTATCAAAAAGAACAAAATCGTTACCCGATCCACTTAACTTAACAAACGAAAATTGTTTCATATGAATGTCAAATTTAAGGCAATATTAACCTGAAAGCAATAAAATTCAAGATGAGATTTAGTGCAGAATTTATTGATCAATAAGAAAAGTTAAAATCAGAATTAGCAAAATTATGTCTTTTTTATAGGTTGGATTTAAGTTTAACTAACCAGCTCCGTTCTGTAAAACGGAACTACGCTCGACAGAGTCCGTCGAAGTCTGACGACCGGACAGTCTTCGCATTTTAATAGCCTGCCAGGCGAAGCCTCTTTAGGGGCGAAGACTAGTGGAGGTGGCGGGATTCGAACCCGCGTCCGATGTTACCTTTCTATGAACTTCTACATGCATAGTCTGTTTTTTAATTTCATCCCGATAAAACAAACAGACATGTTTTTATCGAAACTATTCCGGTAAAAGATTCGCTTTTTCTACCCGGACACTCGAATCGGCTATCATACCTAAACGACGTTCTTCTTTAACCCGGCATGAGGGGAAAAAGAGAACGGCTGCATCCCTATGCGGGATTAAGCAGCAAGGGCGTAATTATATTCGCCGTTTATTTTTGGTACCGTCGTTTTACGTGTCTACGGAGAACACGGCACGCCGTTCAAAGAACTAATAACCCCGTCGAAGCCAAATTCACCCCCGGATAAAAACGAGGAGAGCAAAGTGCAAAGAGCAGAGCATATAGAAATAAAACTATACGCTATGCCCTGTGCCATTCTACGTCGGAGACGTGGTTTATTTTGTTCACATAACGAGAAAGAACAAATAAAAAATCTGAAAGACGATTCAAATATACCTGGATATAATCGCCAATATCAACCGATTTACCAAGCTCAACTGTTCTTCTTTCGGCTCTTCTGCAAATAGTTCTTGCAATATGAAGAATTGCCGAACCTTTACTTCCGCCCGGTAAAATAAAATTTTTTAATTGCGGCAACTTAGAATCATATTCATCAATCAGCTTTTCAATACGATCAACCGATTCACCGGTTATCCTGTCAATCTTCACTTTGCTTTGCTTTTCAAGTGGCGTCGCTAAATCGGA
>CAZRIQ010000041.1:4399-11697 GCA_964600175.1 uncultured Melioribacter sp.
TCTGTATACTATTGATTACTTCTTTTAGTTCCGCGTCGGAAATTTCAACTGCTGCAAGTCCAAGGAAAGCATTAAGCTCATCAATTGTACCGTAAGCTTCTATACGAAGATCGTCTTTCCAAACTCGTTGTCCGCCAAATAGAGAAGTTTGACCTTTATCGCCTGTCTTAGTGTAGATTTTCATTTGGAAAAGGAAGGTTGGTTATTTTGAGATGCAGCTTTTTCCCGGAATCTGAATATACTTCTGTTTCCGAATTGTCTAACTCAAACTTATTTCTAATATAAGCCAAACCTATTTTTTTATCGAAAAGGGCGGGATCTGCAATACTTGTAATCACACCGATTTCATTTTCGTTGGAATCATGAAGAACCGATGGAGCCTCTATTTCATCATGATCTTGAAACACAACGCCTTTCAATTCTCTCTGAACCTTATTGTACGTATCGAGTCTGGCAATTACCTCTTGTCCTATATAGCATCCTTTTGTAAAACTTATTTCATTGGTGAGTCCGTTTTCATGCGGATTAAAATTATCATTGATCTCGTTTGGGAACCGCGGAATTCCGTGCTCTATCCTATATGCGTCATAAACTTCGTCGCTGACTTTATTCAGATCGAAGGCACTTTTGTTCTCAAAAAAATAATCTAAGATTTTTTGTGACTGCTCTCTACCGGTTAACAAATAATACGAATAGAAATCTTTGTACTCAAAAAACTTAAAAAAATAAAACGAAACACCGTCAACTTGAACAAACATAATATTGTTGTCGCCAAGTGATTCCATTTCATTGCCGCAGATCATTGCCATGTATGAAGTAGACTGCGGTCCGTGAATTTGAAAAAGTGAAAATTCACCGTTAACAATACTTGTCTTAATATCTTCCATGATAATATATCTGTTCAGCCAGACATTAAGCTTTTGTTCGGGATCGGGACTTCCAATCAATAAAAAGTAATCCTCCATATTAAGAAAGACGGTTCTATCGATAAACCTCCCCTTTTCATTTGTAAAAAGAGTGTTCACTTTGTTCAGCGGCATTAAGTCTTTCACAGAATTTGTCGAAACACGGTGAATAAAATCCAGCGTATCCTTCCCCGTAAGTTTAATCATCAATGAATCGGAGATATCTCTTATACCGACGCCCCGTCGCAAGGAGTTATATTCAGATTCAAAATTTGAATTCGCAAGATTCATCTTATAAGCAACATCCTTCTTATTATCTTCAGGTTCTAAATACATTTTGCTTCGATTAATATTTCCTAAACCATCTTCTGTTTCTGTTTGTAATATAAAGCTGTCTCTTCGTACTCCAGTAAAACGGTATCGAATCAACAACTCTTATTGCCGAGACCGAGTCCGGCAAATATTCTTTCGAGCTGAACAGATATTCGTAATAATCCGGATACTTGTCGTGATTTACATCCGCCATAGTTCTTTTATGAACAATACCGACATACGTCTCCATAAGATGCGGCGGTTTTGTTATTCCGTCAACCATAAAGAAATTGTAATTTCTATGCCCGGAAATTATACCGTCCTCGTAATTCAACTGAATATACTTGATGTTTTTGGGCGCCCAGGTCTTTAAAGCCATACTGTTGAACCCGCCGTGAATTGGGACTTCGGATTCCCATAACTTTTGCAATTGCCCGTCCTGACATTCAAACAATGTTAAAAAGAAAAACGCAGTGCCGAGTTTTGTGCTGTCCAGGTTAATATAACTCGATTCAAAACCGACAATATTTTTCGTCTCGATGTTACGTTCGCCGGGTTTTGATTTAGCAATCACAGCAAAAATATACTGATGCCCGCCGTCGTTATAATATATTACTGCCGACTTAGGAATATTAAATGTGTATGTTCTATCAAAATCTACAAGGTAAGTGCCTGGTTCATAATTAGCCAGTACATACTCTTTCAAAGCAATAGTATCACACGGGAAACGGTTTTTGGTCTGTTCTTTCTGTACATCTATATTATATTCCTGTATCGCTTTATCCTTAGCCGGATTTTTAGCTGCTTCACCCTCGCCGGTTCCTCCTCCGCAAGCGTAAAGTAATGAAAAAATTAGAGGCAACACTAACGATATTTTTAGTTTTTTCATTATGAGCCCTCTAACCAAATTTATAAAAATAATTAACTTCCAAATTCATTCAAGAAGTATGCAGAACTTAACACGCCTTTTTCAAAATTCTTAACACGAAAAT
The DNA here is from genome assembly GCA_964600175.1 of uncultured Melioribacter sp. Taxonomy (GTDB): domain Bacteria; phylum Bacteroidota; class Ignavibacteria; order Ignavibacteriales; family Melioribacteraceae; genus Pyranulibacter. The sequence goes on from CAZRIQ010000041.1 coordinate 6,609, forward strand.
GCTCGTTGGGAGAATGTATATCGTCCGAATCCAAACCGAGACCCATCAAAATTGCCGGGGCTTTTAACTGGTCTACAAAATCAACTACTATCGGTATTGATCCACCCTCTCTTGTAAATACGGTTTTCTTACCGAACGCTTTTGACACTGCATCGGCTGCAACTTGAATTGCACGGTTTTCCAGAGGAACAACTACCGGGTAGCCGAAATGATAAGATCTGATTTCCAGTTTAATATATTTCGGCGCAAGCGATTTAACATACTTTTTAAACTCTCTTTCAATTTTTTTCGGATCCTGGTTTGGAACAAGCCGCATACTAATTTTAGCAGTTGCTTTGGAAGGCAGAACTGTCTTTGCACCTTTCTCGGTAAATCCGCCGACTATACCGTTACAATCAAGCGTAGGACGCGTCCACAATCTTTCGAGTGTTGAGTATCCTTTTTCACCGTACAATTCATTCACACCGAGTTCCTTTGCGTAATTTTTATCCGAGAATTTTAATCTCTTAAAATTTTCCTTTTCCTTTTGTGTTACTTTCAAAACATCTTTATAGAAATTCGGGATTGTCGCTCTCCCGTTTTTATCTTGGAGCTTGGCAATAATCTTTGCTAATTCATTTATAGGATTCGCAACCGAACCGCCGAAACTGCCGCTGTGTAAGTCCTTGTTTGCACCGGTTACTTCAATTTCCATATAACATAAACCGCGCAGACCGTAGGTAATTGTAGGAATATCATCTCCATACATACTTGTATCGGAAATCAGAACTGCATCACATTTTAATAATTCTTTTTGATCCTTTAAAAATTTTGTTAGGCTTTCGCTTCCTATTTCTTCTTCACCTTCCAAAATAAATTTTACATTTACCGGAAGTTTACCTTCGACTTTCTGAAACGCTTCTACGGCTTTAATATGAACAAAATGCTGACCTTTATTATCGTCTGCACCCCGGGCATAAATTTTACCATCTCTTATTTCCGGTTCAAAAGGATCACTGTCCCATAACTCAACCGGGTCGACGGGTTGAACATCATAATGTCCGTAAATCAAAACTGTCGGTTTGCCAGCAGCTTCAAGCCATTCACCGTAGACAACCGGGTTGCCTTCGGTCGGGAAAATTTCCACCCGGTTCATCCCGGCATCTCTAAGTTTCTGAGAGGCAAACTCCGCGCAAGTCTGAATATCACCTTTATGTGAATCTAAAGTACTGATACTTTTTATCCTTAAATACTCCTTCAGCTCTTCAATGTATTTTCCATAATTTGAATTAATGTAGTTAATAACGGCATCCACAATAAACTCCTTTTCACTTATACTAAAAATATTTTAGCTTTTTTGTAATTATGTTTTATGCTTCGAAATTTACACGTATATTGTGCAGTATTCAAGTTTTTATATGCGGATTTGACCTAAATAAATCAACAATATTAGGATATTTTTTTTATCCGGGAAACCTTTTGTTCGTTTATATAATATTTATCTATTAGTAAATTTGTTCTTAAAATTTCTTAACAATTTTAATGATCCTTTTTAAATACATATTGAAGAATCACGTATTCCCTTTCCTATTTGCCGCCGTTACGCTGATTGCAGTTTTTCTTCTTCAATTCTTAATGAAATTTGCAGACAGGTTGATCGGTAAAGGTTTAAGTGTTTGGGTTATCACCAAATTAATTACGTTTAACCTTGCATGGATGGTTGTGCTGGTTGTGCCGATGTCCCTTTTGGTCGCGAGTCTGATGGCTTTCGGAGGTATGTCGCAGAACAACGAAATTGCAATAATGAAAGCATCAGGAATCAGTTTATTTAGGATGATGATACCGCCGCTTCTTGCTAGCGTCCTGATTGCTTTCTTTTTAATCGAATTCAATAATTATGTTTACCCGGATGCGAACCACGCCGCAAGACTACTAATGCAGGACATCTCAAGAAAGAAACCGACACTCTCACTTGTGCCGGGTGTTTTCTCCGAAGAAATTCCTTCGTACTCTATTTTGGTAAAAGACATCAATCAAAAAACCAACGAAATAAAAGACGTAACAATTTACGATTACTCATCTCAGCCGAAAATAAATGTCGTTACCGCCAAGTACGGCAAAATATACTTTATTGCGAATCAGAAAAAAATAATGATGGATCTTTATAACGGTGAAATACATGAGTCGGATAATAATGATCCAACGGTTTATAGGAGACTTACATTTAAACGGGATAAAATTTCCCTCCCGGCAGATCAATTTACTTTTGAGCAATCGGCACCGGGCGGTCCGCGATCTGATAGAGAACTCGGTGCGCAGGATATGATTGTTCTTGTTGATAGTTTAAATGTAATAAAATCCAAATATGTTCGGGAACTTGATAAACGAATTGCCTCAATGATTTTGCCAAAAAAACTTGAGGAAAACTTAGTCGGTCGTAGAGCAGGTTTGAAACAAGAAAAGAACGTTAAAAAAACTCTATACCCACTGGTTCTCCAAAATTTAAGAAACAATGAAAGCTTGGTTTTAGGTTCGGTCGGCAATATTGAACATGTTAAAAAGCAGATGGATAATTATTGGGTGGAAATCTATAAAAAATACTCGCTACCGTTTGCGTGTATTGTTTTTGTTTTAATAGGTGCACCGGTAGGAACAATGATGCGCAAAGGCGGATTCGGAATGGCGGCAGGAATAAGTCTATTGTTTTTCCTAATCTATTGGGCGTTTCTTATCGGAGGAGAAAAACTTGCAGATAGAGATCTGCTCTCGCCGTTTTGGGGAATATGGAGTGCAAATATTTTCCTCGGAGCTCTGGGAATATACTTAACAATAAAAACCGCAAAAGAAAGAGTGGTTCTCAATCTCGAATTCTTCTCGAAATTTATACCGAAGAACTGGCGGTTTGCTCAGGAAGAAAATGAAAATTCTTGATAAATATTTGGTCAAACAATTCTTGCAGATAATCCTTTTCGGCCTGCTTACTTTTATAGTATTATTTGTAATCATCGATATGATGGAAAACCTCGATGATTTCATAGACCAGAATGTTCCGACGGAATTAATCATTAAATACTACATAGTTTTCATCCCGGAAATAGTTCGTTTAATAACGCCGATTGCCGTATTGCTTGCCGCTCTTTTCACTTCGGGGAGAATGGCTAACCTAAATGAATTAACGGCAATTAAATCGAGCGGCGTTAGTTTATATAGGTATATGATGCCGTTTGTTGCAGCCTCATTTATCATAAGCTTGCTCTCTGTTTATTTCGGCGGCTACGTAGTTCCCGCGGCAAACAAAGAGAAGGTTTACATCGAACAGAATTACATGAAAAAAGGATTAGTGTTTATCGGCAATAACATTTTCTTCCAGGATACTAAAGATAGAATCGTAACGATCAACAGGTACGATGTTAATAACCGCCAGGCATACCAGGTAAGTATTCAAAACTTTGACCCGGAAGACAATACAAAGATGCTTTCGCGAATTGATGCATTCCGTATGGTTTACGATTCGACAAAAAAAGATTGGACCCTGTTTAGCGGAACAGAAAGAACTTTTTCAGATACAAGCGAGACTTATAATAAATTTCTATCAATGGAAGTAAAGGATTTGCACTTTAAACCTGGTGACATAATTAAGAAGCAAAGAAAACCGGAAGAAATGTCTTTAACCGAATTAAAAGATTATGCAAACGAACAGCTTAAAACGGGGAACAACCCGACACCGATTCTGATCGAGTATCATTCTAGAATTGCATTTGCATTCGCCAGTTTTGTAGTAGTTTTATTCGGTATACCGATTTCAACCAACAAACGACGTGGTGGAATTGCACTGCAATTCGGCATAAACTTAATGATAACATTTATCTACCTGGTATTCATGAAAGTTAGCCAAGCGTTTGGGAAAAATGGTGTGATGAATCCTTTGCTTACCGCGTGGTTATCAAATCTTATCTTTTTAGCCGCCGCAATTTACAATATTTATCGCGTAAGAAAATAATCTATAAAATTACTTGCTAATCTCTGTGGTTCTTTGTGCTATCTCAGTGGTTCTCTGTGTAACTAATTTAAAAGAAATTGCACAAAGTGCACAGAGAAGATACCGAGAACCATAAAGAAACGCCTACAATTTTAGGCCATACAAAACTCATGGATTAATAGGCAACCAGCTTTAAACACTATTTAGTTTTAAAAACGAATACGCCGTCCCAATTTTCATCTGGAGGATTGGATAAACACAAATTACATCTCTCAACATAAACTTTTGACGGGGCATCATTAAACTCCCCGGCACATTTACCAAAACATTCAATTGCTATTTCAAACTCACGGTTTCGATAATACTTCAATCCTTCAAAGTAATCTTTCAATTGATTTGTTTTAGTTGTAGAATCACCGACTTCCCCAATCAACTCATAAACGCGTGTCGGTTTTAGTTTTCCTTTAACACGAATCAAATCGAGTTCTCGGACTTCAATCTTTTCTTTCACAAGTTCATACGTAAATTCGCTGATCATCAAGTTGGTACCGTATTCTTTATTTGCTCCTTCGAGCCGGGAAGCCAGATTCACATTATCTCCCATAACCGTGTAATCGAACCTTTTCTGTCCTCCTATATTACCTACAATTACATCGCCGGTGTTTACTCCAATTCTAATTTTAATCGGTTCCTCTCCTTTGCTGACCCATTTGGCTGTTATCTCTTCCAATTTTTTCTGCATTTGCAGTGCAGTTATACATGCTTTATAGGCATGTTCTTGAACAGGCACGGGTGCACCCCAAAAAGCCATAACCGCATCGCCGAGATATTTATCAACGGTTCCTTCGTTGGAAATAATTGTTTCCGACATGCCATTTAGAAACTCATTTATCAATGAAACAAGATTTTCCGGCTGCTTATTTTCGGAAAACGTGGTAAAGCCCGCAATATCGCTGAACAGAACTGTTAGGTTTCTTCTCTCGCCTCCTAGTTTCAATTTGCCGGGATCGGATATCAATTCATTTACAACCGACCTGCTCACGTACTGACTGAACATCCCTTTAATCATTATGTTCTGTTGTCTTTCTCTTATAAAATTATAAACCGAACTCGATACATAACCGAATATTA
>CAZRIQ010000042.1:0-3530 GCA_964600175.1 uncultured Melioribacter sp.
CGTCGGCAATAGTCGATTTACCGTGATCTATATGAGCTATTATGCAAAAATTGCGAATGTTGTTCAATTCTTCTCCTAAATACTTTATCCTCAGTGTCTCTGTGGCTTATTTTAAAGACTTTCACCACAGAGTCACAGAGCCGCAGAGATTTTTTACACAATCTCCTTCTTAAAGAATCAAATTTCGAGCAAAAATATAGGAATAACGTGAGGGATAAACAATCTTGCACGGGTGGAACAAATGAATGCATGAATGAATAATTGTTCGATTGTCCGATTGAAGAGATGTTAAACTCCTCTATTAGAGATTTTGTTTATCAGACTTTACTACGAACAACAAGTTCTAAGTAGTGTACTTCATCCAAAATTTATAGCCAAGATTTTTTTCAGATACGTTTTTGCTAAATTTGTTTCAGCAAAAATTCAAATTAATATGAAAAAAGTAATCCTATCATGGCTTGTATTCTCGTCAATTATTATCTGCCAGCCGGTAAAGTTTGTTTCTCTTTCTGATATTGAAGTTTCTCAAGAGAATTTTGAGACAGTAAAAACCGTTCTGGATTCCATCGACAATCAGCCGGATATAGACTTTGTTGTCATCTCAGGAAACTTAACTGAAAACCAGGATAAAAAAGAATTTCAATTACTCGATCAAGAAATTTCCAAAATGAACAAACCGGTTTACATACTGCCGGGTATGAGCGAAACTTTCAAACTTGGTGATTCATGGTTAGACAACTTACCCGGTATTTCAGACAATAAATTTGCATTCGAAAAAAACGGGTACGTTTTTATCGGTCTCACACCTACAATTCCGTTTCTAAAAATATACCATTTCACGAACGACGATTTTTCTTGGCTCGATAAACAACTAAGTAGCTCCTATGCCGGAAAGGAAAAGTTTATTTTCTTCCCCGCTGATATTAAAAACTATTGTTTAAACTGGAATGAGTTTATTTCCAAAATAGAAAGGAAGAACGTCAAACTTTTATCATTCGGAGAATCGGCAAAAACGGGGCTGTTCAGCGAAGACGGTTTTCGCGCTTATCAAGTTAAAAGCGGCTTAGAGCTAAATAAGAAAAAGATCGGCTACAATGTAATTGGGGTGACTAAAGATTCTGTTATTTTCTACGAACGGGAACTCGGTCAAAATGAAAAATTTGTCGATACATTCGATAAGAATATTCAGATAAATACAAACCGGATTATCCATCCTTCGCAAATAAACGATTCCACAAAAATTGTAATGCAGGAAGACTATGACGCAATATTATATTCCGGGTTAAACTACTGGGAAGGAAAAATTTATTTTGCAACGAATGACGGAATTGTAAACTGCATCGATTCAACTGGTAGGTTTCTTTGGGATTACGATTCAAACGGGGACGTTTACAGCAAACCTGTCATTGCCGATAGGATTCTTGCATGTATCACTTATCAAGGAGACCTTTCTACAATCAGTGCAGTTTCCGGCGAGCCTATACAGTCAATTGGCTTTGACGATTTAATAGTTTCCGATTTAACAATTATAAACTATACGGGCAATAAAGAATTAATGATGCCAAAATTGACAAAGTCGAAATCTGCTTTGGTATTCGGCACATTTTCGGGTAAGCTGCATTGTTACGATTTGGAAACGCTACAGGAATACTGGACAAACACTTCTGCAAAAGGTGCTATAGTTTCCGAGCCGGTTGAAATAAATAACAAAATTTACCTCGTAAGCCGGGATGGTTTTCTCTACTGTGTCGATTCACGCGACGGACTTTTAATTTGGAGATGGAAACCGACAAGAGAAATCGACGTCATTGACCAAGACATTGTAACTAACGGGAAAAATATTTTTGTTGCAACTTCGGACGGAACTGTCTACTCAATTGACATGCTGCTCGGAAAGTATGACTGGAAAAAAGTAAACTTAAAAGCTGTTGCATCAATCGGTATTTCACAAGATAAAAGAAGATTGTTCGTAAAAAGCGAATCGGATAAAATATTTATTCTCTCATCTGAAAAAGGCAGTATGTTAAAGGAAATAAAATTTGATGAGGGATTCGGAAACTATCCTTCCCCCATTTTAGAAAGAGAAGGAAAACTTTTGGTCGCATCAAAAGGGACTATTTACACAATCGATGAGAACTACAAAAAAGAACGGATAATCTCTGTCGACGATTCACCGATTAATGAATTAATGCAACTTGATGAAAATAAATTTTTGACGTCAGACATTGACTGCGATATAGTGATTTTCAAACTAAATTGATAAACCATGCACAACTTCGATGCTTTCATTTTCGACATTGACGGAACATTAACTTCAACAAACGAGTTGATTTTCGCTTCATTTAATCACATTGCGGAAAAGTATTTAAAGAGAAAATTTACCGATGAAGAAATAGCAGCTCAATTCGGTCCGAGCGAAGATGTAATTCTTAAAGCATGGACGAAAGAAAATTACCCGGAAGCCCGTTCTGACTACTTTGACTTCTACGCTAACAAGCACATTGAAATGGCGGATATCTACCCGGGAATCAAAGAGATTATTAAGCTAATAAAGTCAAAGGGATTACCGATTTCCATTTTTACGGGTAAAGGTAAAGACTCCACAGAAATAACGTTAAAGACAATCGGTATCTACCAATATTTCGACATGATAGTTACGAGTGATGACGTTGACGAACACAAACCTTCACCTGAGGGAATAAACAAATTTATCGATGCATTCAATTTGCAACGAGATAGAGTATTGATGATCGGCGATGCACCTTCGGACATCCTTGCTTCACAAAAGGCCGGGATAAAGGTTGCCAGTGTTGTCTGGGACAGCTACGCAAAAGAAAAAGTTTTATCGATGGAAAGCGACTATCTCTTTCACACAGTAGACGAACTGAAAGATTTTATCGAAAAGAATATTTAGTATACCGCCACTACCATATTTGAATTGCCGTCACATTTATGTGACGGAATAAAACAGACTCAATGCATTCTGGCTTTAGCCACATTAAAAACCACAAATGTGACTAAAGTCTACTATTGAGCTTGTAATAATAACCGTTGACTAAAGTCAACGGCAATGCAAATAAAAGATGATAAATAATTTTATCATTATAATATCACTTTCCACAAAGTGGTGAGTTATTGTATTCCAGCAGCAGTCAGCTTACTTGAAATCGAGAGGATAATAGAAAGAGATTCGCGGTTCTACCCTTTTCTGCGGTTTATATCCAATGATGTTATCATTGCCGTCGCGCTCGGGTGTATAAGTCCAATAGTAAACCATCGAAACCACAATATACTGGTAAACTCTGTAACCGAACTCGGAATAAAAATACGAACGGTCATCTAACTTGAAAAGATCACCGACATCTTTAATTGCCGTTTTATCGTAGCCGGCTCTAAAAACATAAGGGAAATCCGACGGCGCTATTTGAGTGTACAAGTGGAGTATTCCGCTGTTCGGGATATTATCCAGCTTTTGAAAACTTCCGAGTATATTGAATATCCCTAGTACGTTGAACAACATGTCGCCGTAG
>CAZRIQ010000042.1:3540-11549 GCA_964600175.1 uncultured Melioribacter sp.
CGTAGTAACCATTCGATTGGTTAACAGCCAATTTGAGCTGCTGAGCTTTTGTTGTAACAGTACCGGTTGATTTATCCAAATTAAATCTTTCAATTTCATACAACGGATTAAAATAAGACGGCAAATACTCATCGCCGTTGAATCTTCTTTCAATCCTTGCCCTGATGTTCAACAATCCCAATCCTTTTAAGTTGAGAGCCAAACCTGCGGCGCTGCCGCTTCCGAACTTAATAATCTTTGTCATATCAAAGTATGCATCGAGATCCAACGCGCCGCTACGTACTAAGGGTAATCCAATATCTAAACCGATTATAGTCATGTTTCTTTCATCGACAGTGGGATTAAAACTATCTGTAGCCGGATTGTATGTACCTGATATAACGCCTGCATCTTTATTTAAGTCGCTCGCAATTGTAGCCCCGACTTCCAAATTACCAATGATCGGCGTTTCCTTTAAGTCTGTGTAGTGCAGCGGTTTGATAAATCCCCTAATCCCTATAACACCGGCTTCGCCGAAATTTCCGTAAACCGATTCAAACCCGAAGTCATTGAAGTCGGCATCGAATTCCAGCCCGACTTTTCTTGTATCATAGCTCGGACTGTTGTTATACAGATACATAATATTTCCGTAGCCGAGAGTCGCATAATCGAGTGAGCCGAGACGGGCATAAACCGGATCGCCTTTCCGACCGTATCTTATATAGCGGATGATACTGAGATAATCCGAAAACTCATTGAAATTTTCCGTGCGTAATTTTCCATCGGCTGTGTATTCAAGCTTAAGATCGAGACCGATTCCGAAGTTGGCAAATTGAACTTCGGGGAATAATCTAAAACCATAATGAGGTGCGCCGTTAATCCATGTAATTCCAAGCCCGCCCTGAAGTAAACCTTCATCCTGCTGAAGCGGATTAAACTGGGCGTTAATCTTTACATTAAACAATACTATTAGAAATAAAAGGATGTATTTTTTCACGAAAGTATTATCACAATTTTATAATTGTCACGTTTCCAGAGTGACATTGTCCCTGTTTGTTGTAAATATTATTTTAAGACGGCAGAGAGTAAGTTTTAACCTCTCGTTGTAACTTATCCTTCAATTTGTTCTTTGCAATTTCAAGATTATACTTAATCTGAAGATTTAGCCAGAATTTTTCCGACAATCCAAAATAATGTGATAATCTCAAAGCAGTATCTGCAGTAACTGCTCTCTTTCCAAGAATAATCTCGTTAATTCTCCTTGGCGGAACATTTATATCTTTAGCTAAACGATATTGACTTATTCCCATCGGAGTTAAAAACTCCTCTAACAATATTTCACCAGGATGTATTGGTGATATTTTATTTTTACTATTCATAACCTAACCTTTATGATAATCTATTATTTCTACATTGAATGCGTTGTTTTCCGTCCAATTAAAAATAATCCTCCATTGCTCGTTCACCCTGATACTATATTTGCCGGATAAATTGCCACTCAGTTTTTCAAGTCTATTTCCAGGGGGAATTTTCAAATCACCAAGAATTTCAGCTGCATCCAAAATTAAAAGTTTTCTATAGGCCGTTCTCAAAATATCATGTGGTAACTCCTTTACTTTCTGACGTTCAAATAATTCTTGCGTTACTTTATCGGTAAATGATTTAATCATCGTTTAATGATAACGTATTCCGTTATTATATGCAAATCCTTGAATTATCACACTAAATTTCACAAAGGAAATAATTACACAAACCTGTCCGTCGACTCGTCCATCGAAGTTCCAAGAACGAAGATGGAAGCTCGTTCTTTGAGCGAAGACAGATGCCCGACAGTTTAAAGCGGTCTGCTGGGAGCGCTGATTATATACGTCTTTGTTAATTATTAAAGAACAATGCAATTAATTGACAAACGAAACCTATTATTAAAAGAGAAATACCAATTCTTGAAATGATATCATATTTCGTTGCAAGTTTTTTTCATTTTCGTCATCACCTTCCGAACAAAGATAAATATGACCTTCTCTATTTAAGTTTGCTGGAAGGCCATATTTCCATATAATTATTGTACCAATGATATTAAATGAAAGTCCAACAATATTGAGTATAAATTGATAATTCATAATTTCATCTATCCTATATATTCTTGTTTATTGTTTATCGGGATCTTTATCATAACCAAGTTTTACCCCAAGTTGATGCCCTTCGAAAACCGTAAGAATGTCTATAGAATTTTTCTTAACCAAGTATACAATTCTATAATTCTTATGTAATAATTCTCTTATATTTTCAAGAGATAGCTCGGGAACAATTCTGCCTATTCCCGGATTATCAATTATTGTTTCAGCCAGCGAAATTAATTTATCAACAAACTCAATTGCAGCAATAGGATTATCTCTTGATATGTAGTCTTCAATTTCTTGTAATCTAAGTAAAGCCTCTTTAGTCCAAAATAATTTCATCTTTCTTTTTCAACTCGTGCTTTACGCAATTCACTTCTAAGTTGTGAAGTTGATACCACTTCTCCTTTTTCAGAATCGGATAAACCACGCGAAATAGAATCGATGAAAAGCTTTGTTTGCCTCAGGTCATCAAATTCTGATGGAGAGATTAAAACTCCGGCAGGTTTACCGTTTTGGGTAATTATTAAAGAATTACGCTTATTCTGGATTTCTTTAAGGTATTTAGCCAAACCGGATTTGAATTGACCAACCGGAATTATATCATTTGAAACTAAGATGTTTTTCATTTTTGTATCCCTATACTGTCTTTATTCTGGACTAAATATAAACCCATATTACGACAAAATCAAGATCGTTTTCTAGGGATATAACTTACATTTATTCCGAAAAGCTTCTCGGAAAACCTTTAAAGTTTCATCTCATTATCGCAAGCTTTTGTGTTGCGGTTATGGTTTTTTGATCTTTCTTAAGAATCACTTTGTAAAGATACAAACCATTTGCAACAAGGTCACCGTCTTCGTCTCTTCCATCCCAAAAAATTCTATTAAAATCATAATTTAATTCGGAAGACACTTTTTTGATTTCCTTAATTAACCTGCCCGCTAAAGTGTAAATTTTTATTTCCAGCTCATCCGGAATCTGTGTAAGCTTAAATGTAAAATATGTTTCGTTTGAAAAAGGATTAGGATAGTTATATACATACAATAATTTCACTTCATTCGATACCGAAAACATCTTTGTGAATTCCACACTAGTTACAGACGGGTTATCAACGTTTTTACCTACCGCTCTTAGTAAATAGTCCCCGTTATCGAGCAAAGGATGGTAATTAATAACCATTTTGGGATTTACCTGGGAAAAAGTATAGCTAATTTCAGAAACATTGTCCGCATAGTTTAAACGTTTCCCGTTTAAGTAAATATCTATCATGGACGTATCCGTAACAGGCAAAAGAGAATCGTTTGTCAACTCTATACTTATATTCGGATTGGGCGATATAAAATCTCCGTCCAAAATCTTATTGCCGTCAAACGTTACTTTTAACTGTTGAACGCTTTCGTCCGGCTTTACATAGAACGGAGCAGCATAGATGTTATTATCTTTATACAGTTCATCTACATTAGCATCCGGATCAACATTAACGATAAACTGACATTGACCTGAAATGGATGAAGTGTTATACGAGACATTAAAATGTTTTTTACTTTCGGAACCGATAGAATCAATACTCGTTTGAAAAATATTTTCCCTTGTGTTACCCGATTTCAACAAGTCTACCGTAACTTTAAAACTTTTTGCCGTCGATTCCCCTACGTTATAAACATCAAATGATAAATTTGCCGGTTCACCTTGAACCAAAGAATCTTTTTCAACAGAAACAGTCTGATAGTTGACACCGAGTTCAGGCTGACTGGTATACTGCACTTTCAAACTATTTATCTGCGGTGAACTGTTTGAAGGAACGGATTTCAACTTCAGCATCACTTTAACAAAAGGATATTTATAGGCATTAATTGAACTTATGTCAATTGCGTTCGATTCACTCGTTGGGTACGAGAGTGTATCTGCTATATTATCCAAATCATACCTAATAATATTGGTTGAAACATTATCTTCCGACAAAGCATTTTTATCAACCGATAAACTTTTCCATTTGACTGCGGGTCCAATAAGTGAAGTTATAAGTTCACCTTGATCGCTCTGTTTTGTATAAAACTGATCTACAACAACTCTCCCCTCACCGGGTTTTGAATAAGCTTCAGGCACTGTCCCCTGCGTCGCACCTTCCCTGCCTATAATCGCCCAGCTCGATCTGAACACCAGACTATCTATGTACTTACTTCCAATATCTCTCAACAAACTTAACAGTTGCGGTGAACTCACCCCACCTTCATCACATATAGCTATTGCTATTATATATTTACTGCTTAGGGTATCAAGAAAATTTATATAATCGTTCACGATGGATGAACCGCCGCCGAAAACATCGAAGTACTTATATTGAACAAAATCGTAGGTGCCGGCATCAAACAAGCAAACATGATGACCCCGGATATTGCCCGAAGGAACAAAATCGACCATGTCTTTCATAATTACGGCAGTCTTACCATCGGAAAATCCGGCTGAAATTGCCTGGAAATGAATGTTTGTACTATCCAATTTTACTTTATTGTTTTTGTACCTAAGATTACTCATTTCACTTGCTTCAGCAAAACTCAAACTATCTAAAAGTGAAAAGCTGTTTTGATTTCCAAGGTAAAAAGAAACCGGCGCTCCGTAATTTTCTTCGCCAAATACTTTTGCTTTCAACCAATACCTGCCGGGATTTAAAACATTTTTCAAATTAAATTTCGTATAAAAGTTACCCATCGGGATATCAAAAGTGTTGACATTTGTGAAATTTTCATTCCTGCTTACCTCAATTGTAATCTTATCTTCCGCCGGTTTATTTGTGGGATTAAGAAAAACAACACTCGAATCAATTTCGTTTGCAACTTCATACTTCAACATCGTTCTAACGGAAGAAGAGGCAACATTGAAATAATATTCAATACTATTATCATTCTCATTGAGCTCTTCTATTGAGTTTGCCGGATCCAGAGAAACACTCAGCAAATGCTGACCGGGCTTATCTTTAATCGGAATATTAACCTTAAGTGAATCCTGATTGTAAACACTTCCCACATTAAACATTTTATTAAAGGTAACCACGCCTTGATAAGTATCTTTCAAATTAATCATCAGAGAATCGTTAACTACAGAGCCAATATTTTTGAAACCGACCCGAACTTTCAAACTATCTTGATTAGCCAATATTCTTTCCGACGAAACACTTACATCCGAATTACCGATTACAAAATTTGGTTTAGGAGGTAATTTCAATTCAAGTATAGGATCACCGATCAGTGTATTTGTTAACGCAAACAATTGATAAACTCCGCTGTTACCAAATCTTTCAAGAAGTTCAATCTTGGCTTCCTTATGCGCCTCGCTGATATTGTTTACGTTTTCACTCAATAATTTCTCATAAAAAATCCTAGGAAAAGTCGTAGACGTAGCAAAAAATCCCAACGAAGAATTTCCTATATAAGCGATTGCCTGCCCTTTGTCAGATAAAACAAATAATTGTGAAAAAGAAATTACATCTGGCTCGGCAAACTTTACAGTAGAACACCCGAAATCCGTAACAAGAGGATACCGATCGACTTTGTTCTGAAGCTGGTCGGGTTCGGTAATCGAGTTGTCCCACGTTCTTGTTCCGCTGTGACCAAGATAAGAAATAAACAAACCGCCGTTATCAATTGCTTCATCAAATTTGCTTTGCGATACTGGTCCGAAATTACTAGGGGGATTTAGAGTTTTATAAAAATGGTTGTACAACCCTCCGATCGGAGGCGGAACAACAGAATTATTGATAATACTTTCGTTTGTCTGTCTAAGCTGATCTAATTCGTTTTGGTTATCACCCGAACCACCGGAAAAAAATAAGTATCGTTTATTCCAATCGGAGTAGCCGTTATCTAAATAAGCTTTATGCTTCGAGAAGTACCAATCCAATTCTTCATTGGAATTAACCGGAAGCCTTCCGATATTCATCTGTGGAATGTAAGCGCCGGTTGTATCCCATGTTACAAACCAATTATCGCTTACAGGCGCTCCAAAACTCGGCACATAATTATAGACCGGCTTTTCATTCTGGTATTTCGTTTTATTATGATGATAGTCATATGTAGCGGCGCCAATCAATATAACATACTTTGGATACGGCGCCTGCCAATAAACATGAGTAGACATTAAAAAATCTTTTATCACCTCCGGGTTGAAAAATCCATAGCCGTATTCGTCGTAAATATCATCGACATCGACCAGTTTTGTCTTTACGCCGTAACTTTCGGAAATGAAATTTATATAATCATTTGCAGCACTTAGGAATTTCTTATTGGTTATAGCTATATAGACGGCAGAGTTTCCGGTATTCTTCAAATTCTTAAACTGTTTTTGATAATAAAAAATCGGCTTCAAAATCTTTGATGAGTCGGCATAAATTAATTTAGTTTTGTTTGTAAGTGTATCTGAAAAGAGTATTTCACCATTCGATTCCGGGACTGTATACTTTTTATAACCGCCATCGTACTTCCAAAGAGAAAAGCTACTCAACGCCGCATCCGTAATATCTATGTTGTACAACCTTGTTTGTTGAATAAAAGGTAAAGCGGCAACCAGTTTTCCGCCTGCAGGTTTTAAATACCTGGGATATTCGATTTCCTTCCAATCTAAAATGCAAAGATTCGGATTTGCCGCCGTCGCTTCGGAATGAATTTTTAAAGTGTTGCTGCCGTCATTTAATAAACTAGACGGGTACACTGCCTTCAGGACTTTCTTTTCATACTTGTTTATGTAACCTGAATCTTGAACGAAATAATTATTTAATGACAATGATAACAAGTGAGCATTTTGATTGACATTCGATGCATAATCCTGAAGTTTGGCAAACAAATAAACGCTGTCCAACGGAGACAGATCGTTTACAGAAAAGTTAACGTTTCTTACTCCTACACCAAGGTTACCCTCATTCCAGGTTTTATTTTCATACCAAAACGGCAATTCCCTCCGCACCGCATCCTCCATTGAAAAGTCGAACCAGTTATCGGTTTCCATATGAATGATTTCGTGATAATAATCTATTTGCGGTGTTCCGGACGGGGCATTTATTTCACCTTGAGTTTTTACCCTTGCCCCCTTTTCATTTCCCCATGTTAGCCAATAAATTGTTGTGTCGGAATAACGATTCAAATATTCATTGTAAGATTCACCGTACGCACTAACTTGTCTATGTTTGCCTCCCATGTTTCTAAAACCGGCAAATTCAATAAAATCCCCTTGATTAAAAATTCCGTCGGATTCCCCTTCAAAATAAATCGGGATTTGAACGCCGCGAAGATAAACTTGCAGATATAAAGGATTAATTGATGAAGGATCAATGCCATAACTTAAAAGATCATCGTACTGAATTCTATAGATTCCATCTTCTGCAACTCCCAACTTGACATACAATTGATTGTAATTTATCCAATCGCCTAAATCTGCTACTATGTAATTAGGTTTGCTTTTATAATTTGCGGCAAAATTTTTATTGATAATAAATTTAGGAATGTTAGCTTCGGCTTTTTTGTCTAATGTAACACTGTAACCATTGTTGTATTTAATTTCTACTTTAAAACGTTTATTCAAAGTGACCGATTCCATATCTGGATTATAACTTGCTGAAAGAATAGTGACGTTTGCACAATAAACGCTGTCGATCCATAGAAATCCATTTACTTTATAGATACTTTCATCGGTAGAAACTTTGGGGTATTGGGTCTGTT
Source organism: uncultured Melioribacter sp. (assembly GCA_964600175.1). GTDB lineage: Bacteria > Bacteroidota > Ignavibacteria > Ignavibacteriales > Melioribacteraceae > Pyranulibacter. The sequence goes on from CAZRIQ010000042.1 coordinate 11,348, forward strand.
TATAAGCAATTGTGGAGTCGTTAATTCTTTCCACTTCATCCTGCGCAAACGGAACATAAGGAAGCGATTCACTAACAATAACATTTATCTTTATTGAGGGTTTTGAGTTTGGAACCAGTGCTATAAAAATATTTCGTTTAGGAAGTTGAAGTGTCCCAGGATCGGAGGCGATACTATTATCATCAAACTTTACAAAATTGAG
>CAZRIQ010000043.1:0-11493 GCA_964600175.1 uncultured Melioribacter sp.
CTCTGATTCTTTTTATTTATAAAAAACAGAAGAACAAACGGTGTAACAATGAAGAACGCATAAGAAATAAAATGAGTTAGCAAAGCATAAGCCCCGCTCGAATCACTGCTGAAATGAAAAAGATTTGTCAAAGTAAATATGGCTATAATGTGATACGACCCTGTTCCCCCGGGCGTTGGGAAAACGACTCCAAAGGCACTCAACGTCATAACTATCCATGCCATACCAAAGGAGATTTCATAATGATTGTTTAATTCCAGCATATAAAATCCAACATAAGAGTTTAAAGCATAGAGCAGCATAATCAAAACCGTATAAAACACCGTTAACGAATAATTCTTTACTCCTTTAATACTGCTGAAGCCTTCAACAAGTGTTGTGAAAATTTCAGCTAAAAAGTCAGCCAGTTTCTTTGAGAATTTTCCCGCAAACTTCACAATGGAGTTATAAAACTTCTGTTTTAATCTCACAATTAAATAAAGCACAACAATTGCGAGCCCCATTAAAGCAAACCCGGCAATCAAAGACATTCTTAACCATGCCACTTCGTTAAACAAATCGCCGGAATAAATATAAACGCTAACAAGACAGGATAATCCGAGTGCGATAATGTCGATTATTCTTTCGACTACAACCGTTCCGAACATCGACGTCCGGGACAGCCCTTCCCACCTGCCGAGGAACAGTCCCCTATAAATTTCGCCAAGGCGGGGGATAACACAGTTGACACCGTAGCCAATCATGACCGAACCGAACAAATTAAGAAGTGATGTATCCTTCTTAACGGAACTTATAATTACTTTCCATCGGATAGCTCTAACGAGATGGGACAAGAAAAAGACAAGAATAAAAACGATAACCCAAACAAACGACGCTTTCACAATAAGAGAAAAAGCAGCATCCATGTCCACGTTCTGAAAAGCAAAATAAAGAAATACAATAGTGACTAAGAATGGGAGAACAAAACTTAATGCTCTTCTAACCGGACGGATATTTCGATTATCTAAGGTCAATAATCTTAGCTCCCTTTGGAGGATAAAAAACAAACTTCATCTTGGAAAAATCTTTGTTCAACTTTATGTTAGATAAAACAAACGTCAATACTGCATCACTCATAGCACGTATTTCAAATTTGCCGACCAAATAATTTTTATCCGCCCAGACTTTTACATATTTAAAAGGAGCGTCTTCATCCTTCGGAGTAAGATTGATAACCGTAAAACTTGTATCCTTGCCGGTTCCTTTTTCCACCTTGACATCACATATAGAGGGGTAGTCGTAAATCACTCTATCGATTGAGAATGAAGCTGATTCATCCGTGATAGAACTTATAATAACCCGGTTATTTTTTTTATTATAATTCCAAACCGTATCGCCGTCGCTCGTTACGGTCTGATTTTGGAACTCAATTATATATTTATTTTTCTGCTCGTAATAGAATTTCCCTTTTGTTGTGAATGTTTTGTTGTGCGGAGCAGGAGAAACTTCCTGCGTGAAATCCGCAGTAAAATTCTTGATCGACTTATATTTTTCCTGCAATTTACTTAAAAAACTTTTGCCGCTTTGAGCAGATATAAGTAAGGGAAATAGAAAAAGAAAAATTATTTTCGTCTTCATTTTTACAACGACCTCAAAATTGTTTCTAATTGTTCTTCATTTTCAACTATTACTTCGCGGGCTTTACTGCCTTCGGAAGGACCAACAATTCCCGCTTCTTCCAACTGATCAACGATCCTGGCTGCCCTTGAGTAGCCGAGTTTTAATCTCCTCTGAAGTAAAGAAACGGAACCTTGCTGATGTCTCACAACTATTCTTGCTGCATCTTCAAACATTGGATCGAGATCGGATAGAAAATCACCGGCGCTTTCTCTTTTCTTTTCAAACATCGAAGGAAGAAAGTACCGCTTTGAAAATCCTTCCTGTGAATAAATGAAATTAGTTACCCGCTCGACTTCTTCAGTGCTGATAAATGCATTCTGAATCCTAATCGGCTTAGAAACGCCAACTGGCAGAAACAGCATATCTCCGGCTCCTAAAAGTTGTTCGGCACCGTTCATATCCAAAATAGTTCGCGAATCGATTTTCGTCGCAACCTGGTAAGCCATTCGCGCACTGAAGTTCGCTTTAATTGTCCCGGTAATTACATTGACGGAAGGTCTCTGCGTAGCAACTATCAAATGGATTCCAACGGCACGTGCAAGCTGTGCGAGCCTTGCAATCGGTTCTTCAACTTCTTTACCGGAAGTAATCATCAGATCGGCAAGTTCATCAATAATGATTATTATGTAAGGAAGTTTATAATGCTTCATTTCATCGGTATCTTTGGGTCTCGTCTTTGGATTCAAAACTTTTTTGTTGTAATCGACAATATTTCTTACACCGACTTTGGCAAGTTTGTCATAGCGTTTTTCCATTTCGTATTCAACTGCTTTTAGCGCAAGTAAAGCATAAGAAGGAGAAGTAATAATCTCTTCTTCTATATCCGGTGACACAGCTAAAAAATGTTTGTTCAATCTCCTATAAAAAGAAAGCTCGATCTTTTTCGGATCGATAATTACGAACTTTACTTCCGACGGATGTTTTGAATAGATCAAACTGTTAAGAATCATGTTGATGCCGACACTCTTGCCCGAACCCGTAGAACCGGCAATCAATAAGTGAGGCATTTTAGCCAAGTCGGTAATATAAACATCGCCGGCAATTGTTTTACCCAGCGCAAGCGGAAGTTCTGCTTTGGAATCTTTTAACTTTGCAATCACTGATCTTGCCCGTACAATTGTCGATTCTGCATTCGGTATCTCAACTCCTATTGCGCTTTTACCGGGGATAGGTGCAATAATTCTAATTCCTCTTGCTGCCAGAGCCAATGCAATATCATGTTCTAAACTTACAATCCTGCTGATCTTTACTCCAGGCGCCGGTACAATTTCATAAAGTGTAACAACGGGTCCCGGCGTTACGGTTATATCTTCGATCTGAATATCGAACAATGCAAGTTTTTCTTTGAGAAGCTCCGCGTTCCGTTTCAGTTCTTCTTCATGAATTTTAACTTCCTCGTCCTCGGCAGGTATCAACAGATCAAGTTTTGGCGGGTTATATTTAATTTCCTCATCCCATTGTTCCGGCAAAGCAGCTTCTTCATTTTTATCAATCTCCGGCAAGTCTTCTTCCTTCTCTTCAACCTGGGCTTTCTTCTTCGGTTTTTCAACTTCTTCCTGCATTTCCGGTTCAACAATTTTACCCGGATCGATGTTCTTCACAATCTTTATCTTTGTTTCAGGTTCTTTTTCCTGTTCAACTTCTTCTTCCTCTACTTCTTCCTTCTTTCTTTCGAAAAGTGACTTTAACCTGCTTTCTTTTCTAAGTTCCTTGATTTTTTCGAGGTTCTCCTCGGTTTTTTCATCGATCGGTGCTTTTATTTTTATCGATTCGGTTTCATCCCCGCTTTCGCCTTTGAAAAGGTTCTTAAAGAATCTAAAAACATTTCCTAATTTGATATCGAAAGCAATTAAAAGGGCAACAAAGATTACAGCTGAAAGAAATATGATGCTGCCCAATCCCCCAAATAATCTTCCCACAGCTTTCCCGAAAAACGCACCGGTATTCCCGGATAGCTCATAAATATCAGTGAACAAACCGATCTCTGGAGTAAACCTCAGCATCCCGAAAAATGTAGCAAGTAAAACTCCCATAGTGATAAAAAAATTCGAAAGATAAATTGCAACCTTGTAATTTTGTCCGCGTATAATTGAATATCCCCAAATAAACATTATCACCGGGAAGACAAGTGAAAAATAACCGAGTGTGCCATGGATAAAAAAGTTCGAGATGAAAGCCCCGAATATACCGAGCCAGTTATGGGTTGAACTTGCTTTACTGCTTATCTCTGGATTGGATGAAAAAACTTTGAATAGGTCGGTAAACTTGTAAGAGAAATTGGCATCATCGAACCTGGAATAAGAGAGAATGCTCAAAAAAATCAAGACGGCAAATACAATTAGGAATATGCCGAGTATCTTTTTCTTTTTCTCAATAGATACGACGAAAAAATTATCGTCAGCAGTATTGTTCTTAACCTGTTTTGATTTCTTTCTGGTTGCCATCCTTCGAATTTTTAGTTTGTTTCTTTTTTGAGGAATCGGCTTCAAGTTTTTTAATAACCCCTGAAGTATAATACGGAACAAGATCAATCGTATCAATTTGCGAGCAATATTTCAAATCTTTCTCGAACCCGTTTTGAATTAATAATCGTCCGTGTTCGGATTCTCTGAACATCTTCAAGATACTTTTAGCAAACGATTTGTTCAATGCAACCGCCGCTCTCGCCGAGTCGGAAAGTTCAATCGACTTATTCAAAGACTGCATTCCCAAAATCAGCTTGCCCGCACAAATACTATCTTCAATGGAAAACATACCGCTTGCGCCACCACACACAATTAAAAAATCTTTATTCAATTTTAAAAGGTGTTTTGCAACGGCGGACAAATTGTTGTAACAACACATAAACACGTTTTCAGAAAACTTAGCTTTCACAATTGCCTTGGATCCGTTTGTAGTATATAAGATTATCGATTTACCCGATACGATTTCTTCTTTATACTCAAGCGGTGAGTTCCCAAGATTAAATCCTTCGACCATCTTTGTATTTCTTTCGCCGCCTAAAAGCGTCTGACCGCCGAATGCGTTGCCGGATACTTTCATTGCAAAATCGACAGTGCTGACCGGTACAATTTCGCGGGCTCCATTATTAAGCGCCGTTACTATTACCGAGGTTGCCCGCAATACATCTATTACAACTACCGTTTTACCGGTGAAGAATAGTTCATCTACATTTGCGGGCGAAAATAAAACATTAACGTTCATATTATTTTTTCACAAAAGGAAGTTTAGTAATAATTGCCGGGATCTCTTTTCCCCGTATTAAAAAGTTTATTTGATTCCCTTCATTCGCATGTTCAATCTCTACATAACCAAGTGCAATAGCTTTATCCAAAACCGGGCTGACTGTTCCGCTTGTTATATTACCTATCCTATCGCCGTTAACGGATAAATCATAACCGTGCCTCGGAAACGCCTTCTCTTCTGAAATTAAAGGAACGAGCCGACGCTTCAAACCATCAGCTTTTATTTTTAATAATGCCTCTTTGGCAACAAATTCATTTTTCTTCAATTTGGTTATCCATCCCAAACCGGCTTCCAGCGGATTCGTAGTCCGGTCGATATCGTTTCCGTAAAGGCAAAATCCCATTTCCAATCTTAAAGAATCCCTGGCACCCAGACCAACCGGCCGGATATTATATTCTTTTCCCGCATCAAAAAGAATTTCCCATACTTTCGCTGCCGTGGTTTCATCTCCTTTGAAATACAATTCATAACCCAATTCCCCGGTGTAGCCTGTTCTCGAAATAAGCATCTCCGTACCTGCAACGTTATCAAAGAAAAAATGATAATATTCCAAATCGAGAACCTTGCCACAGATTTTTTGAATAACATTACCGGAACTTGGTCCTTGAACAGCAAGCAGAGAGTAATCATCACTCTCGTCTGTAATATCGACGCTGAAATTATTATTGTCTTTCATCCAGGCAAAATCTTTATCCTTATTAGAAGCATTAACAACAAGCATAAACTCTTTCTCGTTAATGCGGTATACCAAAAGATCATCAACAATTCCGCCGTCGGGATAACACATCGCCGAATATTGAACCCGTCCGTCGTAAAGTACGGAAGCATCGTTTGTTGAAATATACTGAACAAAATCCAGAGCTCTATCTCCGCGTATAAAAATTTCGCCCATGTGAGATACATCGAAAACACCTACCGAATTTCTCACGGCTTTGTGTTCTGCAATGATTGAAGAATATTGAACAGGCATTTCGAAACCTGCAAAGTCAACAATCTTAGCGCCTATTTTTTCATGAATAGAATAAAACCTGGTCCTTTTCATGTACTATTTGTTCAGCTTCTTCCAGTCGCTTAGGAATTTATCCAAACCGATATTGGTTAACGGATGATTAAATAATTTTTTAATTACATCGAAAGGCATTGTTGCAACATCCGCACCCATCAAAGCTGCTTCGACAAGATGCAGGGGATGTCTGATGCTTGCAACTAAAACCTGTGTTTTGTAATCATAATTTCTATATATCTGTACGATCTGACCGATAAGTTCCATACCGTCGGTGCTTATATCGTCAAGCCTGCCGACAAACGGGCTGATATAAGTTGCACCGGCTTTGGCTGCCAACAGTGCCTGCGAAGGCGAAAAACAAAGTGTAACGTTCGTCTTTACTCCTTTATCGGAAAGTGTCTTAACAGCTTTAATCCCTTCCTGGATTAACGGAACTTTGACAACAATGTTTTTGTGAATCTTCGACAATTCCATCGCTTCTTTCAATATGCCGTCATAGTCGGTCGAAACAACTTCGGCGCTGATCGGTCCGTCAACAACCTTAACAATTTCACCGAGCAGCTCCCTAAAATTCTTGCCTTCCTTAGATACAAGCGACGGGTTCGTAGTTACGCCGTCCAATAATCCGTAAGATGCTGCTTCCTTAATTTGATCCAGGTTTGCCGTGTCGATAAAAAACTTCATTATAAAAACCTCCCTTACAAATAATTCAAAGTTGATATGTGAAAATTAAAAAATTCGTTCAATTTCAATATGCTTAATAAAAACAAAATTTTGTAATTGATTTTTACAAAAATTCTTCAGTTAAATCTTCCCCGGTCTTTGTAGAAGCGATCTTGAAAACCTGGGGATTCATTTTTTCATCTTCTACTAACTTAATTCTTACAAAATATTTAAACTTAATTTTAGTAATAGTCGAAATAAATCCTTCGCGCAATGCTTTTTCCAGCGACGGATGAACAGTTATTGTCAATGCCTTGTGTTTTCCTTCAATCTTGTAGCGCTGCAGCCACTTTTCAATTTCATGTATCATGTGTGACTTCTTTGTAAGCAACCCGGTTCCCTGGCAATAGGGACATGCCTCAAACATCGACTGAATTATATTTTCCCTCACACGCTCGCGTGTAATCTGCATAAGCCCGAATTCAGTCATAGGAAGAAGAGCAGTTTTAGCGCGATCTTTCTTAAATTCTTTTTTAAATTCATCGTAAATTTTCTTCCTATTCTTCTCATCTTCAAGGTCGATGAAATCTACAACAATCAGCCCGCCGATATCTCTAAGTCTTAACTGGCGAACGATTTCACGCGCGGCTTCGAGGTCGGTTTTGAGCGAATTTAATTCCTGTTCTTTCTTTGCAGCGTAACGCCCGCTGTTCACGTCAACTACAACCATCGCTTCGGTATGTTCAATTACAATATGTCCCCCGCTCGGCAGAGGAACCTTCCTGCCCATCAATGCGTTAATCTGTTCGTCGATCTTGAACGCTTCAAAGACCGGCTGTTCGCTTTTGTATAATTCTATTCTATCCAACAAAGAGGGTTGAATAAATTCGACATAATTTCTTATCTCTTTATACAGCTTTTTTGAATCGACAAAAACTTTGGAAACGTCGGGAGTGAACAAATCCCTAATAACGCTTATTGTTGTACTTAAATCCTTATAGAGGAGAACCGGCGGAGTTTCTTTCTTCGCCTCTTCCTCTACTTCTTTCCAGTTTTTAACAAGGTATTTAAGATCGCCTGAAAGGGCTTCTTCCGATTGGTCTTTCGCTGCCGTTCTAATAATTAGCCCGCAGTTTTCGGGCAAAATTCCCCTCGCCAGTTTGCGAAGTCTTCTCCTTTCACGAACATCTATTATTTTCTTGGAAACACCTATTTTATTATCGAACGGAAGCAAAACGCAAAACCTTCCCGGTATTGAAATCGACGAGGTTACACGAACGCCTTTATCCTTAACGGGTTCCTTAATGATTTGAATAAGAATCTCCTGACCTTTGTAGAGTTTCGGAATTTCTCTAGCAGTAGTCTCAACTCTCTCTTTATGCGGTTCCGTTTTGACTGCAGTTGCGGTGTCGGATGCTTGAGAATTGTCGGATGATTCGTTTTCATCCAAATCTTCGTCTTCATCTTCAAAAATTCCTTGAAGAGCCTTAAGTCTATCCCCGATATCGGAAAAATGAAGGAATGCGTCATGTTTCAAACCGATGTTGATAAAAGCAGCTCGAATACCCGGAAGTACCCTGGCAACCTTGCCAAGATAAATATCGCCGACCATTCTTTGTTTCTCGGGATGATCAACAAAAAAGTCGACTAAATTTCCATCCTCCGTAATTGCTACTCGATTTTGAGTAGTAGACGAATTAATAATAATTTCTTTATGCATTTAAAACTCATTTAATTGCCTTCAGTTGATTTCCACCCCAATTTCTTCCCTTGATTCGGTCAACCAGAAAAGCACTTTCTTTTTAAACTTTTGATGAATTACTTCAAAATCTTCTTCTTCGTAAACGTGATTTATTAAATTCTGTGAATGTTCAAAAACCAACTCTTTAATTGATTCGATGTTTTTAAGACCGAAGATTCTATCTAAAATAAAATCGACACCGTTGTAATACTGGAAGTACCAAACAAAATTTTTCTTAGATCTATCAAGACAAGCTTCCTCGCCAAGATCGTTTAGCAAATAATCCAGGTGTCTTAATGCTGCATCTCTCATAACAGAAACTTCCGGCATACCAGGGTCAACATCTGTTTCAATTAAGGAATTAAACCGCGAAAAAATGAACGGATTTCCTAAAGCTCCCCTCGCAACCAGCACGGAATCGCATCCGGTATTTTTAATCAATTCCTTGGCTTCTCTCGGTGTAAATACCGAACCGTTACCGACAATTTTCACCTTAAATTTTTCCTTCGCTTTTTTCACCCAAGACCAATCTGCATAAGCATCATATTTATCAGCGCGGGTTCTTGCATGAATAGAAACTACATCGGCACCGTTATCTTCGGCGGCTTTCACTGTTTCCATTATATTGATGTGCCTCTTATCCCGTCCAAGTCTAAGCTTAATAGAAACCGGGATACCGTTCGAATTATCTTTCATCTTTCTCACAAGCTTTCCGATCAGAACGGGATCATCAAGTAAACCGGATCCCATTTTCTTACTAACAACTTTATCAACCGGGCAGCCGCAATTTAGATCTATAATATCCGGTTTGAACCTGGTAATTTCCTTTACAGATTCACCGATAATACCGGGATCATTACCGAGTATTTGTACGCCGATCGGTTTTTCAGATTTGCTGAAGGAAAGCAGTTTGAGCGTTTCAAAATTATTTTTGATAACGCCCTGCGCACTTACCATTTGAGTGAAGGTGAGTCCAACCCCGAATTCTCTGGCTATCCTTCGGAAAGAAAAATCGGTAACCTCCGCCATGGGAGCCAATATTAACTTATTCCCTAAGTCAAGGTTTCCGATTCTCATACAATCCTTTCTTTCCTTATATACCTAATATCGAATTAAAATACCTAAATTCAAACAGGTATTATTATTCCGTCGTTTCCGTTTCTTTTCCAGCCTTCTCATTCAATAAAACTTTTCTCGACAAACTATACTTGCCGTTTTCCATAGCTATCAGTTTTACTTTTACCATTTCGCCTTCCTTTAAAACATCGGTCACTTTATTCACACGCTTATTGTCAATTTGCGAAATATGTAACAGCCCCTGTGTGCCCGGAATAATTTCAACAAAAGCACCGAAATCTGTTATCTTAATAATTTTTCCATTATATGTTTTACCTACCTCCGGCTCCGAAGTAAGCAGTTTAATATACTCGCGCGCTTCTTTTGCAAGCTCCGCATCCTGCCCGGCTATACTAATGGTTCCGTCTTCTTCAATTGCAATTTCAACGCTGAAATCTTTCTGAATCTTCTGAACGACTTTGCCGCCGGAACCAATAACTGCACCTATTTTATCAGGATTAATCTTTGTTGTAACGATTGAAGGCGCATACTTAGAGATATTAACACGCGGTTCTGAAATCGCTTCATTCATAATTTTGAGAATGTGAAGCCTTCCTTCCTTTGCCTGCTGAATGGCTTTCTCCATAATTTCGAATGAAATCCCCTGGATTTTTATGTCCATCTGGAACCCGGTAATGCCGTTTTCCGATCCGGCAACTTTAAAGTCCATATCGCCAAGGTGATCTTCGTTCCCCAAAATATCGGTAAGGATAGAATATTTTTCACCTTCTTTTACCAGACCCATCGCAATACCCGCAACGGCACATTTAATTGGAACGCCTCCGTCCATTAATGCAAGTGAACCTGCACAAACAGTAGCCATAGAAGATGAACCGTTCGACTCGAGGATATCTGAATTAATACGAACGATATACGGAAATTTATCCTCGCCGGGAATTACATATTTCAACGAACGTTCGGCTAAATTACCATGTCCGACTTCTCTTCTGCCGGGCCCGCTGAACCTCCCGGTTTCACCAACACTAAAGGCGGGAAAATTGTAGTGAAGCAGAAATCTCTTTTTGTATTCCGTCTTTAGACCGTCGATTATTTGTTCATCACCTTTTGTACCGAGAGTAACGGTCGTCAAACTCTGCGTTTCACCCCTTGTAAAAAGGGCAGTTCCGTGCGGACGCGGAAGAATCCCGAGTTCAATCGTAATCGGTCGGACTTCTTTTGTATTTCTGCCGTCCAGTCTTATTCCTTCGGAAAGAATTCTCTTACGCATCAGCTCTTTTTCCATATCGTGCAGAATTTCTTTAATCGCTTTTTCCGATTCGGGATACTTTTCTGCAAGAGCCGTAACAACTTCTTCGGTCAATTCTTTGTTCTTTGCGCTTCGTTCTTCTTTTGCCAGAACTGAAGAAACAAGCGAAGACATTTTTTCATAGCCCAATTTTTTTACTTCGTTGAACAGATTTTCATCTTTTTCGGGAGCAGCAACTTCCATCTTCGGTTTCCCGCAAAGTTCTCTTAATTCGTTCTGAACCTGAACAATTTTCTTTATCTCCGCATGAGCGAACTTGAGAGCTTCCAACATATCGTTTTCGGCAACTTCTTTTGCTTCACCTTCAACCATCATTATGGAACTTTCGCTTCCCGCAACGACCAACTCTATATCGCTCTCTTCAACCTGCGCATGAGTAGGATTGATTATTAATTGACCGTTTACTCTTCCGACTCTAACTTCGGCGATCGGTTCCTGGAAAGGAATGTCGGAAATAGTTAAAGCGGCAGATGCGGCACAAGCGCCTAAAACGTCTGCATCGTTTTCATTATCGTACGAATAAACAAATGCAACTACTTGCGTATCGTTCAAATAATTATCTGCGAACAAAGGTCTGATAGGCCTATCTATTAAACGCGCACTCAGAACTTCTTTGTCGGTCGGTTTACCTTCCCGTTTGAAAAATCCGCCGGGAATTTTTCCAGCCGCAAAAGATTTTTCTCTATACTCAACGGACAATGGAAAAAAATCTATATCCTCCCTTAAATCACCGGCAACCGCCGTAACCAAAACAATTGTTTCTCCGTATTGAACAGTAACCGCCCCGTTTGCTTG
>CAZRIQ010000044.1:0-3792 GCA_964600175.1 uncultured Melioribacter sp.
TCTCTTGAACGTACAGAATGTTTGTCGTTGCAACGGTACAAATAAGTGATTTAATCCCTTCGATGTGCTCAATTACTGCAGGAATTGATTCTGCTTTTTTCCCGTACTTCGGCATATAAGTTACAGAAGTATTTCCCTTTTCAACACTTACTGAGACTTTTACTCCACTTGTTCTCTCATCACCGTAAATAGCAAGTTTGCATTTTGATTCGAGAAGAAGGTCGTATATTTTTTGATTAAGAGCAGGTGTAAGCTGAAATTCAGGCAATTGCGCAAGATGCACCAAAGCACTGGCTGAATTATCAACTGCAAGATGTGCGGCATTAACTACAATATCGTAATGAGAAGGATCATCACAATCTAGATTGTAGAAAAATTTTGAATATTTTCTTCTGTCTTCGTCAACTTGATCAATATATCGTTTTGCACTTTTGCGATCCAAATTCATTCTTTGCATAACCATTTTAATACGATCTTCTAAATTTGCGATGGCCCTTATACGCAATACATGCGTAAGACCCGGCAGCACTAAATGACCACCCCTACCGTGATATACAATTCCTTCTTTTATTGCATACTCCAATAATGAATGAGTCATAAATGCTCTAAACCTTTCGGCTTCTATTCCAAGCTCTTCGGTTATAAGCTGACGTTTTACAATTGCAGTTTCTAATTTCCCGACAGGGATACCGTAAGCTGTTGCTTTATCAATTAATTCCTCCCTCGATACGGACCGGTATCCTAATTTATAGGCTAATCCTTCTGCAAGTTCTTTACCGTAGCCGTAACTAAACCGGGATATACAAATGATTTGCATAATATGGTTTTGCCTTATTAATTTTTTTTAATAATATAATTGAATCCGTAAAATTTTCCGTGTTTCAATTTCTTAATAAATAATATTGGTGACTTAATTACCGATATAGTAGAATAATACTGCTTCTTTTAAGTATACTATAATTTGAAAGGTCTCTCGCTGATTCAGAAAATAGGCCTTCCTCTGAATTTTTTATTTGCACTTTTTAACAAGCAAATGAAACGTACTAATTTCGTTTTCTTGTAAAAGTATGTAAAAATATATTTTTGTTCGATCAGAAAATTCGTGAAGATTCTTCAAGATTGATTTGCATATTCATACTGAGTATTAGAAACGCTTTGTCCGAAAACCAAATCTCTCTTATTCCTATCATTCATCTTCAAATAAACCATTGCAAGAGTCCTGTAGAACATATGCGCAAGTTTTGAATACGGTGCATACCAAAGCAGGAAAAAGATAAGTACTAGGTGAATATAGTAGGTGTTGTATGCGATAAATGGGGTAGATGTCAGTCTCAGTGTCTCAGTTAGTAAACCAGTCAATGCTACGCCAAAAATAAAGAGAACTAAAATCCAATCGTTGTAAGTATTGTTTCCCACGTTCTCTTTTGTTCGGAGCCGTTTTATTATAACCATTACACTGCCAACCAGCATAAAGGAGCCGCTTACATTCCCTAAAATTTTAATCGGATGAAACAGTGGAATAGGAGCCGGCATATTGAAGAATAGGTCTGCCATCAATGCCAATCCTGCAGTTGCCATAGCACCGAGGAATCCGTAGAATATGAATAGATGTCCCCAAAATCGCGTAGAGTTTGTTGAGCATGTTCTGAAATTTTTGTGGGTGAACATTTCCGTAACGGTTTCGATAAGCGCACTTATAAAGCCTCTATTGTTGCCGGGTGAAACAGAATTCAAATTTTGCCAGTATCTGTATAATCCCAAACCGGCAAATGAAAAGACTAATAAATTGCCTCCGATAAAGAATATTTCCAGAATTCCATGCGGGAAAAATCTTGCGAATATTATTTCACCGCTGTTTAATTGGGAAAAGTCACCTCCCAGGTTAACATACAGGATTCCAAATAGAATAATAAACGGAACCAGAAGAAGAGGTATTAAGTATTTCGGTTGTCTTAATAATGAACCCATGAATCTTGGAAAAGCAAAAAACTCGACAATATAAGAACGGACTGCACTTAAAACGTCAGCAGGTTTTGCACCTCTCGGGCAGTAAGTGTTGCAGTCGGTACAACCATGACACAGCCAAACATCCGGGTCGGAAAGAAGATTTTCTTTTTGTCCCCAACAGGCATTGATCATTTCCTTTCGAGGGAAGGCGTTGTCTTGAGGACTAAGAGAGCACACGACCGAACATGAAGCACATTGAAAACATTTTTTTAGAGTGTCGCCGCCGTTCTTCTGCAGATAGTTTATAAATTTTATATCCGGCTTAATTAAATTTCTTTCGTTCATAGGGAAATCCCGTTTCTTTGCTTTTATTTTTTCACTTGTATTGTTTTCTCGCTAAAGAGACTGAACTTCAACCAGTTGAAACCAAATTTCAACAACTCTTCATCGTCTGTCTTAATTTTGTTTATGACTTCTTCATCCACATCAAATCGTTTGAAGAATGAGCTTTCGAATAAGAATTCCCTGAACTTGTCAATGTTGTAACAAACTGTGTAAAACATTTCAAGTTTAGCGGGTTCAAGTTGTTTCCCGGTTTTATAATAATCGTGTAAAGAAATTTCTTTGAACAATTCGCCCATCTTTGAATATTCGTCAACCTTCTGATCTCTCATCCATTCATTAACGGTCTGGTTTTTATCTTCTTCATAACCTCTACAAACCGGTTCTTCCAAAAGGAAATAAAATTCTTCTTCGTTATTCTCACCGTTATTTTTGGGAGAAGCTATCCCCAGCGGGAACATTCTGCAAGACCATGGTCTGTCTTCATAAACCGAGCATCCTTCCGAACCAACAAACGGGCATGATTTATTTTCGTCCTTATTCATTTTTAACATTACAACCGGATGATTTTGTTTCTCATCTATTGGAAGAAAAGTATATTTATCTAAAAATTCCTGCGATGAAATTTTTAATCTGTTTTTTAACCTGATAATGTCGTAAGGTGTCAGGAAAATATTGACATCGCTGCAGCATTTATTAAAACAGCTGACATTTTTGTGACAGTTAAATTTGAATTTACTTTCTTTGTTGAGCTTCGGGTATTCTTTTAGAATTGTTTCTTTTAATTTCTCCACAGCGTCCATAGTATGTACCTTTATTCTTGTTTGCTTCAACGAACTTGTTTATCCTGCCTGGCAGCAAGCAGAATAGAAAAGTTCGGAATCAATCTGTTATAAAATTTTTTAAAGCATCCTGCGACCATACAGGTAACGGACCCGATTCGCCGTTAAAGGGATTGAATCTATACCTGTAAGAAACATTTAGGTTGAACTTCTTTTTCATCCAGTCCCATCCACCAAGGTAATAAGGACATTCATCGTTAAAACATACGTATTGGTATTCAACACCCCAGGATGATTCCGGTGGGCACAACCATTTTTTTAATTCACCATCACAATGCGGACACTTTTTAATTTCTTCTTGTTTCATGGTATTAAACTTATCGACTTCTTCTTAAATCTCTTTTTCTTGTTTCAAAAAGAAGGGAACGGATATTCCATTCCCTTCTGAACTATACAAGTATATCTTAACGGGACATTGTCAGTTCACAATTGAAATTACCGGGCGTGAAAAGACATCCCATTTATCACTCTTCGGATCCCACTTCATATTAACAAATACTTTCCACTTGTCTTCATCCATAACCGGGGTATCACTGCGGAAGTTGAAGAACATGACCGGTTCATCGTGGGCGATGCCGCCGTGACCAACGATCACTGTCGGCTGGATGAATTCGTCACCTTCGCCGCGCGCATAGGCGGTCGCGATGGCCTCGCGCGCGGT
>CAZRIQ010000044.1:3802-11129 GCA_964600175.1 uncultured Melioribacter sp.
TTCGCGGAAGAGAATAGCTCTTACGTGTGCCTCAGGCTGCCACATCCTATGGACGTTCTCCCAGCATCTCATTAATTCGTGAAGATCGCTTGCAGCCAGCTTTGTTGAATCCTCTTTCAAGTACTGAAGAAGATCCAATCCTTTTTCCAGAAGAGCTTTGCTCGTTTTGAATTGTGCGGAAACGCCGCCTGCATATTCGTCCATAATTTTCTGAAGTCTGAACATGAACATCTTCGGTTTAATGAAATTCGGATTGATATCCGGATCGCTCGATGCTTTGCTGAATTCTTCGAATAAGTCGAGAGGTTTCAGTATCTCTGTTTTCAATGCATCAATTTCAGCTTCGTTGTAATTTGGTGTATTCGGGTTATCAACAATATAGTCGATAGCCGCTTTAGCAGCGATACGACCTTCTGCATGTGAACCGGATGAGAATTTATGGCTCGAAGCTCCGGAGGCATCACCGGCACAGAAAATACCTTTGATAGTTGCCATGTTGGCGTAACCCCAGAAATATTCTTGAGGTGCCAGGTCTTTTGGACCGCTTACCCACGCACCCGAGGCGCCTGAGTGTGAACCGATAAAGTAAGGTTCAGCCGCTGCAATTTCCGACGGTTTTTCTTCGGGTGCCGTATTTGTACCTGCCCAAAGAATTGCCTGGGAGATTGTCATATCGAGGAAGTCTTCCCATGCTTCGGATTCCAGTTCTTTTAGTTTTTTCTTTGCTGCCTTTTCGTCACCGGCTTCGGAAGCAATTTTATTTATAGCTTCTTCCGTTCTCATATAGATTGGACCCTTACCGTCCATAACGTCGAGCATCATTAACCAGTTACGCAGGTTTGCTGGGACCGGTTTTACTTTGCCGTAAGGAACCCATTTTTCAAGTTCGTCTTGTTTTTCAGTCATGTAGTTGCCGCCGACTCCGTTCGTTGCTCTTGATTTGAACAACAAGAACCAAGCACCAACTGGACCGTAAGCATCTTTAAAACGAACCGGTATAAAACGAACTTCCTGGCACGTCATTTCGGCACCGGCTTTAAGTGTAAAGTAAGCGCTCGAACCTGAATTCCATGGCGGGTACCAGGCACGTCCAAGTCCTTCTCCCGATGAACGCGGTTTGAATACGTGAACTGCGCCACCCATTGCAACTAACACTGCTTTAGCTTTGAATACGTAGAATTTTTCTTCGCGTACGCTGAATCCAACGGCACCAACGCAAACGTCGCCGTCCATAATAGGTCCAACAATGAAAATTCTCTCGTAGATGTTTTCGGAACCGAGGGCACTCTTTGCAGCTTCGGCAACGATAACTTTATAAGATTCACCGTTGATCATCAATTGCCATCTTCCTTCGTGAACATAATTACCGCTCTCGTCTTTCCAAATCGGGAGTCCCCATTTTTCAAACAAGTGTACGGTAGAATCGACGTGACGGGCGATGTTGTAGACTAAATCTTCACGGGTAATTCCCATGAGATCGCTTCTTACATATTTTACATAATCTTCAACAGTATTTTTTCCGTCTTTAATCCCAACGTACTGGTTGATAGCGGAAAGACCCATAGCCACTGCACCGCTTCTATCGACTGCCGCTTTATCTACGAGGATAACTTTAAGACCGTTCTTTTTAGCCCAGTAGGCTGCTTCCACAGCTGCGCCGCAAGCTGCCATACCGCCGCCAATTATCAATAGATCGGTAGTTACTTCTTCTGTTTTGAAATTTGCCATAGTTTTTCACCTCTCTCTAATTCTTTATTGTGACTACTTCGGGAAGACCTAAAGATTCGGGTTCGGTAAAAAGAACAGGGCTCTTGAGGTCATCGTTACTTGTGTTCCACCCGCCGTCGGGTACTACTTTTCCTTCTTCGGTTGTACGAATAGGGAATTTGAATCGCTTAAGAGTACCGTTTCTGAATTTGATTGTCCATAGTATGGAATCGGTACTTCTCATTGGTGTAACTGTTGCTCCAAGAGGAACAAAATCGGCGTAACCGCGTACTTCAATTGCCTGGTTCGGACAAATCTTAACGCAATTGTAGCATTCCCAGCACATTTCCGGTTCACGGTTATACGCTTTAGTTATGTCCTTATTTAACACCATCAGATCATTAGGACAGATGTACTGGCAAGCAGTTTTGTCTAGTGCTTTACATCCGTCGCACTTATCAGGAATTACATAACTCGGCATTAGTTTATCTCCTTTATTATTTAAAAAGAAAAAGATGTATATGAACTTCTGAGTATCATTTCACAAATTATTTTTTACCGTTCCCGCTCATATCGCCGGTAGCAAATTGATGCATTTTAATTTCGACTTTCTCTTCGAGCGTTGCATAATAATCTCTCAGTATAGCCAAGACTTCCGGTCTGCTGAATTCTGAAGGTACATCGCCTCCTTCGGAAAGAGCCTTTCTAAGAGCAGTACCGCTGAGGAAAAGTCGGTCTTCTTTTTTGTGCGGACATGTTTTCATTGATGCCATACCTCCGCATTTGAAACACCAGAAAGTCCAATCGATCGGGAGGGATTTCAATAACAATGCATCTTGAGGTATTTCAAAAAAGATTTTCTGTGCATCAAACGGGCCATAATAGTTTCCTACACCGGCATGATCTCTACCGACAATCAGATGCGTACATCCAAAATTTTGGCGAAAAACACCGTGCAGTAGTGCCTCTCTCGGTCCCGCGTATCTCATATCGAGCGGATAACCGCCGCATACAACGGAATCTTTAATGAAGTAATTTTCAACAAGAACATCGATACACTTTGCTCTTACTTCCGCAGGAATATCGCCCGGTTTGAGTTTTCCAACCAGTTGATGGATGTAAAGACCATCGGTAACTTCGAGAGCAATCTTAGCTAAGAATTCATGCGAACGGTGCATCGGGTTGCGAAGCTGCAGAGCAGAAATTGTCCGCCATCCTTTTTCTGCAAATATTTTTCTGCTTTCTTCCGGTCTTTGGTACAATCCGCCAAATTCTTTGGGGAAGTAGCTTTCGGAAAGAACTTTTACCGGACCCGCAATATTCCATTCCAGTTGCTGCATTACCATTTTTACGCCTGGGTGTTCCGGGTCGTTTGTTGTGAATACATGTTTGCATTCAAAATCTTTATCGATCTGGTATTTCTCCGTAACCTTCATTGTACCCATAATCTCTTTAGATTCGTCATTCACTAAAGTTATCTCTTCATTGATCTTTAAAGAATTTGCCGTTTCGGCAGAAACGGAAAGAGTGATTGGTATAGGCCAGAATAAACCGTTAGACATTTTCATATCGGTACAAACACCTTTCCAATCGTCGTGTCCCATAAAACCGTCCAGCGGGGTGAAACCCCCGATACCGAGCATTATTAAATCGCCGGTTTCGCGGCTGGTTATAGGAACCTTTTTCAGTTTCTCTGCTTTCTTTAATTCTTCTTCTTTTTCTTTTCCGCTTAGAAGGAGAATTTTTAATTTGTCACTCCCATGAGGTGGAATTAAGATAGGGTCATGCATAACGTCTCCTTGCCTTATAAATGTTCTGTTTATTTGTTAAGATCAGAATCATGATGTATAGAACGATAGTTTTTGGTGCTTATGAGAAAGCGAAATTTTCCTCTAAAATCGCTGCTTTGCAGCTAATGTTTGGTTTTGTGAATACCTCCTTCAGCAAGTGTTTTATGAAAGATTTATTGCATCTTTCGCCGGAAAATGAAATATATTCGCATTAAAAACTTATAGTGATAAGGCTGCAAAAGCAACGCGAATATTCCTTTTGTATTCACCTTGTTGTTAGTATAAACAGAAGATCAGTTGTCAATTATCTGATGCTTGAAAATCACCCACATACGAACGGTGAACATGCAATTTTAAGTCATAACTACGTGCTTGAACTTCCTACATTCCTTTGTAAGGATTAGCTCCGATCTCTCTAATTTCTTCAGCGAAATCGTTAAATATTTCCGGGATTTTTTCGTATTCATCTATCGAGAGCGTAAGGAGTTTTACTCTTTCAGGTTCAAGAACAAGTTGTTTCAATTTTTCCTGGACGTTTTCCATTCGTTTATTTGCGAGCTCACTTCCTTTAATGAAGTGACATTGATAATCATCACCGTATTTACAGCCAATTAGCAGGATTCCGTCGAAACCTCGTGAAAGTGCGTCGGCTATCCAGACGGTGTTAACCGAGCCAAGACATCTAACCGGAATTACCCGGATAGTTGGATCGTATTGAAGTCTGTACCTCCCTGCAACATCCAGCGAGGGATATGCATCATTCTCACATAGGAAAGCGAGTATCCTTGGTTTTTCTTCATCCTCATCCGGTATCTCAACGGCTTTGATCATAGAAGAGATCATGTGTACCGAATAATCTTTGAACGAAATAATCCTTTCAGGACAAGCGCCAAGACAAATACCGCATCTACGGCATCTGGTAAGATTAGGAAGCGGCGTACCTTTATCGTCTTCATCCAAAGTACCAAAAGGACATTCTTCGGTGCATCTCTTGCATTGTGTACAGCGCTGCAGGAAAAATTCCGGATAGGATTGGTCACCCGACCTTGGGTGAACCGCCTTACCTTCTTTTGCAGTATGTAGTAGTTGAACAGCTTTTAAAGTAGCACCGTAAGCATCTTCTTTGCTTGAAGAAATGTCCATTGGCGATCTAACACAACCTGCGGCATAAATACCGGTTCTTCTTGTTTCATAAGGAAAACAGATATAGTGTGAATCGGGGAAGCCGTATTTTAGAGTTGGTAAGTCGGTACCCTGTCTATAAGAAAGATTTAGAATTTTCGCGCCGACTTCGGCAGATTGTGCTGCTTTTTTGCCGTCGAGTGTTTGACCTTCCGGGACAGTCGCTTCAACATCAGATTCAATATTTCCAACTAACGTAGAAGGTACCATCCCTGTTGCCAGTACAACCACATCCGATTCTATTTGAATCTTTTCTCCCAAGAGAGTATTGTCAACATCGATAAGCATCGATCCGTTTTCCGATTTGTCTAAGTTGACTACGTCGCCTTTTGTTAGAAATACGTTGTCTTCATTCTGAACCCGCTTATAAAACAGTTCATGCTGGGCAGGAGTTCGAATATCTCTATAGATAATGTATATCAATGCATCGGGATATTTCTCTCTAATGTACAATGCCTGCTTTAATGAAGTTGAACAACATTCTGATGAGCAGTACGGTAAATGTTTCTCATCCCGCGAACCCGCACATTGAATGAACGTTATACTTTTAACAGGCTTACCATTGACAGCACTGTTAACTGTCCCGTTTTTAAAGTACTCTTCAAGTTGAACACTTGTTATGACATTTTCAAATTTGCCGTATCCAAGTTCGCCGAGTTTGTTGGGATCATATTGCTTTGCGCCGGTTGCCTGTACAATTGCCCCGACTGTTAAAGTCTCAGCCTGCGATCCGTTTATTTTCAGCGCAACTTTAAAGTTGCCCGGTTCACCGGAGATTTTATCGATCACACAGGACTTAAACACTTTTATTTTATCGTTGGATTCAACCCCAGAAATCATCTCATACACTTTTGGTAATTCAGGTTCAAGGTAAGGAGAATGAGTGGGTACTGTTTTATAAAGTTTATTGAGCCAGCCGCCGAGCTGATTTTCTTTTTCAGTGAGTACAACTGAATACCCTGCACCCGCTGCTGCAAGAGCAGACGTCATTCCCGAAACTCCGCCGCCAACGACGAGGATTGTTTCATTAATATCTCTTTGGAACGGTTCCGGGAGTTCACTATTTCTGACTTTTGCAATTCCCATTCGGAGATAATCTTCTCCAAGCATTTGAGTATCTTCGTCGCCGGGTTTATGCGTCCAGGCTACGTTCTCTCTTAAGTTTACACGATCGACGAGAACTTTCGGATCGAATTTGAATACATCCGACAAAAACCTTGATGAGCAACCGCCTATTACAACGCGGTTTAGATTTTCATTCTCAATATCTTTTCTTATTTCTTCTACACCCTTTTCACTGCAGAGCCACTGATTGACTTTACAAACCGGCACTTTATTCTCTTTAGATGCAACCTGAACAAGTTGATCAAAATTTAGAGTTTCACCGATACCGCACCCGGAGCATAAATAAACTCCAACTTTTGTTTCTATAGCCATAGTATTAATTCCCTTTAATTGTTTGAATAGCTTTGAGTACAGAACCGGTTGCTTCCTGTACAACCGAAGCAACATCTTTAGGTTTTGTGATAACACCGCACGCAACTACCCCGTTTCCGTTGGAAATAAGGAAACCATTGCTGTCAATTGACGAACCGTCAACCGGTAAACCTTTAGTTACCGGTTTCATTCCCGTGGCTAAAACTACAAGCTCGACAGGGTTTTGCATCAATGTACCCGTTAAAGAATTTTCTGCTTCAACAATTAATTTACCGGAAGAGTCGTCGCGGAATACTTTGGCAATTTTACCTCTATGAAAATGAATTTTTTCGTCTTTCTGTACACTGTTGTAAAAATCTTCAAGGAGACCGTTCGAGCGCACATCGATATAATGGATGTGAATTTCCGCATCCGGGTATTGTTCCCTAATGTATTTTGTGTGTTTAAGAGAAGCCATGCAACATACGGAAGAGCAATACTCAAGATGATTTTCATCCCTTGAGCCTGCGCACTGAACAAATGCAACGCTGTTTATTTTTTCTTTTGTAGAAGGTCTAAGTATTTGTCCTTTCGTCGGTCCGTCGGCAGCAGCAAGTCTTTCCATCATTACATTTGTGATAACGTCGGGGAACTTGCCGAAACCTAAGATGTCGAGTTTGTTAGCGTCGTAAGGTTCCCAGCCTGCAGCCCAGATAACCGAACTAACTTCTACTGTAAGAGTTTTTTCCTGTTCGTTCAAATCGATTGCGTTGTACTTGCACGCCTCGACACATTTATTGCAACTGCTTCCTTTGCAAGTTGTTTTGTCTACAACATATTTTTGAGGATATGCATTCTCATAAGGGATATATATGGAAGTGGTTTCATCCATATTATAATTGAAATCGTTTTTTCTTTTTTCGGAACATACCTTTACACAGTCGCCGCACGAAGTACACTGGTTGTTTACAAACCTCGGTTTCAACCGTATGTTTGCTGTGTATTTCCCGGGTTCGCCCGATATGCCGGTAACCTCAGCCAACGTGAATAACCTAATTAAAGGATTTGTACGGAGCCGGCGGATATTAATTTCCAAACCGCAGCTTGGGGGACACAGCTTGGGAAAATATTTACTGAACTGTGCAACCCTACCTCCAACGTATGGATTTTTTTCTACTAAGATTACATTCATTCCCGTTTCAGCAGCTTCAACTGCAGCAGTAATTCCTGCA
>CAZRIQ010000045.1:0-11062 GCA_964600175.1 uncultured Melioribacter sp.
GATCGAATTTGGAGCGAATCACAAAGTCTCAAAAATTTTTATTTATGACTGGACATCAGGTCCTAACGCAAATGACCCTATCGGTGTTTACAGCCCGGCTAATGCCGATATACACGATTTTGCCATCGCGGGGAATACAATTTATATTGTGGGCGACTTTGACGGCACCGATAAACTTGCTGTTGTAGATGTTACTAACAAAGCTAATCCTGTTGAGACATCGTCACTTTCCATCGAAAATGTTAAATGTGTGGGGTTTGATGGTTTTTACATTTACGTTGGCTGTAAAAGCAGCACGGGAAACGATGGTTTAAAGGTTCTGCTTCGCAGCGACCCCACGAGCATATTTAAAGAAGCTTTCCAAACTTTAATCGATTTTGATAAAATAATTATTAAAGGTAACCGGCTTTATGCCCGCGACGGAAAAAATCTTATTGTTATAGACATTACGGACCATCCCGAAGGTGTTGATCCTCAAGTTGTTGGACAAAACTCATTCGATGAATTTACTTATAGTTTTGAGATTTGGGGAGTTTCCGGTTATAAAGTTTATTATACATCCGCAGGAAAGTTCGGAGCCTTCGATACACAATCACTGCAAAATATATCTGTCTCGTCTCAACTCATATCCCCGCGCGCACCTGTTGACATGGAAATGGGTGACGGTTATTTGGTTGTTGTAGACCTTGGCGGAGATTTATTTTCTTACAGCTTCACAGATTTATCAGATCTGCACCTCATAAGCACGGGAAATGTTTCCGGCGCTCAAAAAGTTTTTATGTACAAGGATCAATGCTTTATTGCCGACGGCTTTCAAACCATCCATATTTTCAATGTTGATGATTTATCAAACGAGGTCGGACATTATAATTCGCTTGGAATTATACCAGATAACTTTATTGACATGGCCTTTACAGATGCAGATTGTTATGCTATCGATGGTAAAAATCTTGAAATATTTTCCCGAACGGAAAACACTGCCCCTGGAAATACTTGGCCAAGAAGACCTGTCGCACAGGTAGAATTGGGGTCGAATACTAACTCAATATATCTGGCGGGAAATTATTTATTTGTAGGTCACGAAAACGGCATTTCGGTTTATAATATAGTGACCCCTGCAAATATTTATTTATTAAACACTTTCGCAGGGGATATTTATTCCCGCGGGATGGGAACAGACGGCAATTATTTGATCGTATGTTCAGCAGAGAACAACGCAACTTATCTTTCGGCTTATAATAAAAGTGCAAATCCGCCAACTTTGCTTAAAAAAGAAAAAATTGCCGACGAGGCGCCGTCTTTTAATGTCGTCAAAGCAATGGATATGGTTGGTCCGGTTGTTCTTGTAATAATAGACAACCAATTATTTTCTTACGTTTACGTCGATGCAACAAATGAATTTGCTGCAGGTCTGGTTTATACAAATGATTTTGTATTTGATAACATCAAAGGATACGAACCTGTAATGTCGTTATCTAAATCGTCTCCTTTTAGTCTAACAGATGATATACAATCTCCCAAATATGCTGCAGGTACAAGTTCCAGCTACGGAATTACGAAGGTAAAATTTTTCAACAGTCATACAAACATACAATTCACCGATGGAAGGTTATACATAGAAAATTATGACAACAGCGACTTAAAAATTGGACGCGATGCAGATGGAAACGTAACAATTAACGGAGCTGTTGTTGTAGACCAAATAGGCAATGAGGTTAAAGCAGATGATGTTACAGGTCTGAGTATATATGAAGGCAAGGATGGGAATAACCAAATTGATTTATCGGATGTAAACGCTACGAACTTTCCAAATATTCCTCAGCCTCAACAATCAGAATACAGCATTACCGTTACGACTTCAGGGGGAAATGATAATGTTATATCTTCTCCAATTGGATCGCAGTTATTTACTAATGGCGGAACGGATATACTTCAAGGGAATAATTCTGCAAAGAATAGTTTAAATGGCGGAAGTGGTAATGATAGTTACCTCTTTAGCTGGCTCGACCGCTTAAACGATACAGGTGGTAATGATTGCTATCACAATATGCCGATGAGTCAATTAAATAAAGACGCGATTAATTATTCTTCTGAAAAATTTTCCTCTTTAACAATAAATGAATCTCCCGATACTTTAACTGATGAGTCCGGTGTTGATACTCTTGACTTCAGTCAGAATTCCGTAAATCGGAAAATTAATCTAGATCTTTTAAGCATTGCTCAAATAATTGATGAAACCGGTTGGCAGTTTGTCCTCGACGGGCAGATTGAAGTTTATAAAGGTGGAGAAGGTGTAGATGTTGTTACCGTCAAACCATTAACCGTTCTCCGTTTTGTTGACGGTGGCGGAAGCAGCAATGGAGCAGATACACTCATTTTCGATACAATGGGCTTATCTACCGTTGATGATGGAAGTTCAATTACTGCCGAAGGATACGAACCGGTTACCTATTCAAATTTTGCAAAAGTAATACTAGCTAACACTACGGATGTCGAAAATAGTTCAGTGTTACCGAATGAGTTTAAACTTTATCAAAACTATCCGAATCCATTTAACCCTTCCACAACGATAAGATATACAATCCCAAATGTAGAGATGAGGCATGCTTCGTCTCTACAAAAAGTTGTATTAAAAGTGTACGATACGCTCGGACGGGAAGTTGCAACGCTTATAAACAAAGAACAAACGCCGGGGAATTACACTGCTGTTTTTAACGCAAGCAGATTGGCAGCTGGAGTTTACTTCTACCGTATACAAACAAATAGTTTTAACGATGTAAAAAAGATGATAATTTTAAAATAGTTACGACAGGTATAAAAACAATTATTTTCAGATGGTCAAAGTCCACATCTTGACTGAACCTAAACCTTCGAGGTTGCTATCGGATTTACACGCGTAAACCTCGAAGGTTTCTTCAACTCACTTACTCACAATCGCAGCCCATCCCCCGCCGGGTGCGAGATGAATTTTCAACTTAGTGTTTTTGTCTACAGTCTGTGACACTTTTTTATAATCGTTTGCATTTCTATCCGCATTAATTCCATCCTGCCAGATATTAATATTATATTCACCTTCCGGTAAGAAGGAAAAATCAACCGACAAATCACGAGGTGTCCAATTAGTCATTGCGCCAACGTACCACTTATCTCCGTTTCTCCTTGCTACCAAAACATATTCGCCAACTTTTGCATCAAGGACTTTTGTATCGTCCCAAACTGTCGGAACTTCGGAAAGGAATTCCATGCATTCCGGTTCTTTGTAATAGTGAGTAGGATTATCGGCAAGCATCTGTAGCGGACTTTCAAAAACCACATACATTGCCAACTGCTGACAGCGAGTTCCCTGACTCATCGGATTCGTAAAGACAGGTTTGAATGCACCCTTCGTTGCATTCTGCATTGCACCCGGTGTATAATCCATCGGTCCGGCAACCATACGTGTAAACGGAAGCGTTACAGCCATCCACGGACTCGCATTCTCGCCCCATTTATCATGTTCAAGTCCCGGTACACCCTCCCTCGTAATCACATTAGGATATGTTCTGTAAAGCCCGGTGGGTTTATATGCACCGTGGAAATCAACAAGAAATTTTCTTTTAGCTGCCTCGCGTGCAATCTTATAATAATAGTCTACCATTGGCTGGTCATCCCGCTGCATGAAATCAACTTTGATTCCTTTTACTCCCCACTTAACAAATTGATCTAATGCTTCTTCCAATTGATCATCAAGAGTTTTCCAAATTACCCACAAGATAATTCCAACATTTTTTTCTTTACCGTAATTAACAAGTTCCTGAACATTTATACCGGGACTCTGTTCCAAAAGATTTCCAAGTTTATACCAGCCTTCATCGAGTATCACGTATTCAATTCCATACTTGGAAGCAAAATCAATGTAATATTTATAGGTTTCTGTATTGATGCCTGCTCTGAAATTTACACCGTAAATATTATTGAAGTTCCACCAATCCCATGCAACTTTTCCCGGTTTAACCCAAGAGAAATCAATCTTCGGATCGGCAGGCTTTGCAAGTTTGTAAATCATTGTACTCTCAATGAGGTCGCCGTCTTTTTCGGAAATAATCAAAACACGCCACGGAAAACTTCTTGTGCCGCTTGTTTTGGCTATATAATCTTTTCTTTCAACTACGTAAACGTCGCGATCGTTTCTTACACTATCTTTTGCAGGATATCCCGGGAAAAGACCAACCAAACTCATTGGATCAAGCGCTGAACCGGAAAGGTACATGCCGCAATAATCTTCCAGGTCGGCTTCGGTTATCAACATCTTAATGTTGTTATCCATCATTACAAGTGCAGGCAATGAACAAAATCTTACATGTGTTATTTCGTTTAGCAAGACATGTTTGTACAATCTTTCCGAGTGGGACATAAAACTATCTTCTTCCGGAAACAACATCTGGTAATCTTTCCCGAAATTGAATTCAACCTGTTCACTTTTAATCGTTATCTCTCCAGGAAAAGAAGTCTGAAACCTGTACGCAACCCCGTCGTCGTAAACTCTAAATATCAGCTTGTAATTTCCCTCGAATGTTAAAGTAAGTTCCTCACAATTATCTTTGATCGTGTCGAACTTCTGTTTAACAACCGGTACGAGTGTTTCATTGATTGATTTCTGATTTTGATCGATCAGCTTTACATTTTTTCCAAGGATAGTTTCATTCATCAGACTCAGTGAAATCCGTGACGGTTCAAGCAGAACATTTCCATATTTTAAAACAGAATATTGAATTATGTTTGTTACATCGACTTTTAAAGTAAGCTTTTTGTTGGGTGAGTCAACTTTAAATTCCTTCGCACTCAGAGTTGCCGCAAAAATCACAAAAACAAAAACCACAAAATATTTTTGAATTTTGAAGTGTACCATTTGTGTACCTACTAATTTTATTTTTGATATTTCTTATATTCTGCCGGAGTTCGTACAATCCAAAATTAACTAAAGTGAGATTCAGTTTCGACTTCATTCTACACACAAACTTCGATAATCGCTTAGTAACAACAACACTTGTTTTTTCATATTCACTAAAAAAATATTTCTCGACATAATGTGTTTTTATTGACGAGTTTACAAAAACATCAAATTAATCTAAATGATTACCGGATATAGTATCCCGGACAACATTTACTTATTGATAATCGTATTTCCAATAATTAGTTTGCAATAGTTGATTTTGGTAAATTAATACGCCTTTCTCTTTTAACCCATCACGATGATTTACAAATTCCACAAATAATGTTGTGGCTAAGGTGCCGAAGGTGTGCCTGGTCTATTATCATATAAAGGTAATACATTATTTAATAAATTTTCCTTTTCCTCAGAACTTTTTAATACCTCCTACAAATATTATTAGAAGCTGAAGATTTATGGAATTTGCAAATTACTTCCAAGAAAATCTCAAACAGCATACAGCGAACATTCTTTAAAAAACCATCATAGATAATTAACAATAACTCCAACTATTCCTACGAGGTAAACAGATGAAGAAACTAATCTTTTTTTGTTCATGCGCTGTGTTTTTTTTGATTTACCAAACAACCTACTGCCAGGTTATTGATCAAGATGTTTATAAGTACCGAGTACTATTAAGAACAGGTCAACGAATTGAAATCGAAAAAGGTCAATTGACGGATACCACCTTGATCGATTTGAGTAAACAAGGTACCGCACGAGAAATTCCTATTACAGACATTAGAGCATTAGATCGACGCGTTGGTTCGCAAGCAGTTAAAGGTGCTTTAATAGGTACAGGACTCGGATTACTCACTAGTGTGCTTGCTATTGTACAAGTTCAATCGGATCCAAATAGAAAACTAAAAGATAATGCCGGAGCCATCTGTGCGGGGATTACAGTCGGATGTGGTGTGGTCGGTTTACTTGTCGGACTCGCTTATGATGATTGGGAAACGGTGAAGCTAAAAGTCCCAATAAATGCTTATTTCAATAAAGACGGCTATCAGCTGTCTATGAGAATATATTTCTAACAAACTCAATTTAATTCTAAGCAAAACACATTTTAGACAAAAAAGGAGGATAAAAAATGAAGAAATATTACGCCGTTCTTAGTTCTGCACTACTCTTTGCTCTTTTCCTTGGCGGTTGTGCTTCTTCCGAAGTGTTGGTTAAAAAACCTGTCGAAACAAAATTTAACCAGTTTTCAAATTTCGTTTTAGCTGTTGAATCCAATGTTACGGAAGAAGTAGCAGATGAAATTACAGCTCTTGAAGTAAATGTAATGAACCGAGTAAGAGGTTTAAATTTATTTCAAACCACAAAATTGGGCATTGACGAGAATTTGCCCGAAGGTACTCTAATTGTTAAAGCTACAATAACCGACATCAATAAAGTAAGCGGCACTGCAAGATTTTTCCTCGGGGCGTTTGCGGGACAAGCATCCATGACAATAAACATGCAATTTATTGACGGAGCGACCAACAACGTTATAGGAGAAATCGATGTCACGGGAAAATCCGGCGGAACAGGCTATGCGGGCGGAACAAATGAAGCAATTGACAAAGCCGCGGAAGCCGTCGCCGATGTAGTAACACAGAACTACGAATAGCAAAATATTATTGGCAATAGGAGGATGGGAAAATATCCCATCCTTTTTTTTCATGTCTCATTGTTATAACCCCGCCTTTTAAAACTCATCTAGCGTTCACACATCATTCTAAAAGTATAATCATCATAATTTTTCTATCTTTACAGCAAAATTTAGGGGAATAAATGAATTTTACTGTATCGAAAAGTAAAACCGTTTTTCACGGAAAAGTCTTTGACGTAAAGGTAGACGAAATAAAATACAACGAAACCGGAAACACCGCACCAAGACAAGTGGCTGTTCATCCGGGAGGGGCTGTTGCCGTACCGGTAAAATCAAATGGGAAAATTGTTCTGGTTAAACAATTCCGTTATCCATTCAAAGAAATTCTACTTGAACTGCCAGCCGGAAAACTTGATAAAGGCGAAGATCCTCAAGCGTGCGCTTCAAGAGAATTAACAGAAGAGACCGGTTACACCGCAAAAAAAGTAACCAAGCTTGGTAAAATTTATACTTCGCCCGGCTTCTGTTCAGAAATTCTTTATATTTATCTTATGGAGGACTTGATCCCGGGTCCGCATGATCGCGAAGAAGGTGAAGAAGGGATGGAAATCATAGAACTTACCGTTCCGGAGATTGAGAGCAAAATTAAAAACGGTGAGATAGTGGATGCAAAAACAATTTGCGGAATTGGAATGCTGCGCTTGATGCAAAACACAGAATGAAGAGTTCTGAATAATTCTGCATCCTACATTCTGCACTCTGCGTTCATCCTTCATTAGTCAGTTCTTCAAGTTCAACTTTATGGATGTGAGAAATTTTCCCGCCGAGAAACCGACCGGCAATTTCTTTGAACTTTCCGGGTATGTCGCTTACGTAAAATTCTTTTCCGCCCAACATGTTGGAATCGTTGCGCAAGCCTCTTGCGTTAAGATACTCTTCAACTAATTTTGCAGCGGGTGTGCCCGAATCAATAAGTTTAACAGTCCTGCCCATCACTTTTTGAATGACATCATATAGTATAGGATAATGAGTACATCCTAAAATCAGACTGTCGATTTTCCTTTCATGCATTTCCGTCAAATATTCTTTCGCAATAAGCTCGGTTGCTTTATGATCAAGCCAACCCTCTTCTGCCAAAGGAACAAACAAGGGACATGCCTTTTCAAATACTTTAACTTTCGGATTCAACTTCTTCAACTCATTCGAATAAGCTTTGTTATTGATTGTCGCCATAGTTCCAATCACGCCGATCTTGCCGTGTTTCGATTCACGCAACGCCATTTTAGAACCGGGTTCAATCATTCCGATTACGGGAATAGTTAGGAATCTTTTCAAGTCTTTCAATGCAGCGGAAGAAGCGGTGTTGCACGCTACTACAAGCAGTTTAATATTCTTCCTCAACAAAAAATTTGCCGCTTGCAGCGAGTATTCAATTACCGTATCGTTCGATTTGCTACCGTAAGGAACACGTGCGGTATCGCCAAAATAAACTATATTCTCATTCGGCATAAGTCTCATTACCGATCTTACCACTGTCAACCCTCCGATACCGGAGTCAAAAAAGCCGATTGGGTTTGTTTTGTTCATAAAATTCATTTTTCGCCTATAGCATTTCTTCTATGGTTTCTGTTAGTTCCAGCGTTATCAATTGATAATCATTAGGAGAAATTTTGTTCATGTTACGATCGAGAACATAAAAAGCATCTACTACATCGTCCGCCTTAGTGGCGATTTTTGCAAAGTAAATTGAAAGACTGAGTTCGTTCATCTTCTTTGCAACCTGGTAGAGAAGTCCGAGTCTATCCGGCGAATACACATCAATGATTGTATATTTATCGTGCTTTTCAAATTCAATTTTAATCTTCCCTTTTCTCTTGAACAATTTATTTTCGATACGCCACCACTTGGATCTTATTTTACTAAACTCTTTCGTAATCTGTAGTTCGTTCGCAACACTGAGACTGACATCGCTCGTAATCTTTGCATGTCTCGACTCATTGACAACTTCACCGGTTCGAAAATCCGTTACGTTGAAGCTGTCTATTACGATTCCATCTTTACGCGTAAATATTTTTGCGTCGTGAATATTAAGGTCATTTATCGACAACGCACCGCAAAGTTTTGATAGAAGCGATTCGGAATCCCTTGTAATGACAGTCACGTTTGTAAAACCGGATTCTTCCTTGAAGAAAACCGAAACCGGGGAACCTTTTTCTATCTCTTCAATGTGCTGGTTTATTTCATCCTGCGAAAAATACTGCAGATAACCAATGTCGTCTATGAGGTCGATATGTTCTCTAAAGTTCTTTTCGGAATATGCTTCGGTTTCGCTCAATATTTCCTGAGCAGCATAAGAGAGCAGTTCTTCGCCGGAAATTCTTTCTTCGAGCATCCTCTGGGTTTTACGGTAAAGTTCATAAAGCAGATCGCCTTTCCACTGAGTCCAGACAACCGGCGAAACAGCCGAGAGATCGGAAAAGGTTAGAAGATATAGGAAATCAAGTGCTTCCGACGATGGGAAAATTTTTACAAAGTTATTAAGCGTAACCGGGTCATTCAAATTTCTTCTGAATGCAACCTGTTCCATTGTCAAATGATGTCTTACCAAAAACTGAACCAGTATTATTTCGTTTTGATCGTAACCGAGTCTTTCCATAACTGAATTCGCAACTTCAGCTCCAATAATCTCGTGTCCCGAAATGCTTATCGGTTTGGCAATGTCATGAAATAAAATCGAGAGGTATAGAAGGTCTTTTCTCTTTATACTTGAAAACAGTTTGCCGAGAAGTGAGTCTTCGTTTGACAAATTTTCAACATTGTTTAATGCAATTAAAGTATGCTCGTCGGCAGTGTAGCAATGGTAAACGCCGGGTTGAAAAAATCCAATTAATTCTTTGAATTCAGATAGGAACGCTCCTATTACACCCAGTTCGTTCATTACCGATAAAGTTTTTCCAACGTTCTTCGAAAGTCTTAATATTTCCCTAAAGAAAACCGAAGACTGCATCTCAAGATTTTGAGATTCCTCATGATCGATAATCGCTTCGATAATATCCGACCGGAGAGACTCATCAAATTGGGCATCATAAAGACCGCGGTAGTAAAACCCCCGCATGATGGAAGAAATTGTAAGCTGTTCTTTCCTAATCCTTGTTATAGTGCTTCCTTTTAAAACAAAGTCTTCGTCGAGATCGATAGAAAGAAAATCAGAAATAGGACTGGTAATTTCTTCTTCGAATCTTTTCATCATTGTCCGGTGAAATCTCTTTATCACATTTGTCGCTTCAAAATAACGCTTCATGTATTTATGCCACCCGTTCTCACCGTAATCAAAAAACTTAGCGATCTTCTCCTGTGCCGTAAATTCAAGCCTGTCGTTCTTATGACCGGAAATCAAATGAAGTATATTACGCGTGTCTAAAACCATGCGGTAGCTGTCCAGCAATCTTGTTACAGCTCTCGGCACAATAACATTATGTTTTCTAATTACATTGAGGAAGAATTCCGTCTGCGTAATTTCGCTTTGTTCAACTAAGAGAGTGTCGTTCTTCAAAGAATAAATCCACTCAACAACTTGCAGATCTCGCAGACCGCCGGCGGTAAATTTCACATTCGGCTCAAGAACTTTGGCGGAGTCACCGTACTTAATATACCTGGCATCAGTATCCTCGACAAATCTTTTAATTAGTTCCTTTTTGTGTTTATCCTTTATCGAGCCGAAAACTTTCCCTATCCACTCGTCGTATATTTTTCTATTTCCAATTATGAACCGTGTTTCAAAGAACTGCGTAAATGCATGAAGATCATCTTTAAGAAATTTTTTAATATCCTTTTGTTCCCTAATTGTGTGGGAAACCTCAATCCCGAAGTCCCATAGTTCTGTAATACATTCTTTGATTACCTCCTCGTTTCCTCTCACATCGGAATAAATAAACATAATATCGATATCGGAATACGGCGAGAGTTCCCGGCGTGAAAAACTTCCTACGGAGGCGACGGCACATTCAAGTTTTTTATCTTTCAAAACAAGTTGGATATACTCCTCGACAAGCACGCTGTAACGGATGCAAAATTGAAAAGGGTGTTTCATCAGATCCACATCCGTGAAAATCTGGTTTCTGTCTTTCAGAAACTGTTCTTTTAGTTGAAGTATATCAGCCATAAATAGAAGCACATCCCAACCCTTCCCAAAGGGAAGGGCTTTATTATTAAATTCTTTACAGAATATCTGCCCTTTTTGTAATAAGGTTTAATCTCACAAACTTCGATATAGAGACATCCGCATATAGTAAGGCAAGTAATTCCCTTAACTAAAAAATAGGGGTGAAGAGTATTTCACCCCTTTTAGAAAGTTGTTTTCAATAATTATATTTTGCTGAAGCGAGCCTGGAAGAATCTCAAGTACTTCGGCTCGTAAACCATCTTCAGCCCTTTTATTTTATTTCTATTTTGATAAACTGCCGCAACGGATTCAACCGTAACATCAATATGCGCTTGGG
>CAZRIQ010000046.1:0-3778 GCA_964600175.1 uncultured Melioribacter sp.
GAACGGCGGCTTAAAAACCACGCCGTTATATGCTAAATAATATTAATAATTATACTAATCTATTTGATATAGTATTGAAAGGAAAATAAAATGAAAAAAGTTACAATAATAGCATTCTTATCATTACTAATATTAAGCTGCAGTACAAGTGAGAAAATAAACAATACTATTAATAAAGATAAACAGAAAGGAATAATTACGAATGACACAATACCAAAAGTTACTGGAATTGGCGGAATTTTCTTTTATTCAGACAATCTGAAGGAAACGAAAGAATGGTACACCAAAAATTTAGGGATTGAATTCAATGATTGGGGTTCTTCGAGTTTTGAATCCAGAAACGTTAACAAACCTGACGAAATAAATTCTCTTCAATGGAAACCTTTCAAAAAAGGAGATGAATATTTTTCCCCATCCCAAAAAGATTTTATGATTGATTACACAGTTCAGAATATTGAAGGACTTGTAAACAAACTTAAAGAAAACGGAGTAACCATACTTGACAGCATTTCGACTTACGACTTTGGGAAATTTGTACATATTATGGACGCAGAAGGGAACAAGATTGAACTATGGGAGCCTAAATGATAGCTTTTTTACAAAGACGGGTGGAGCAACAACAAAAAAATAATTATATGTATTTAACGAATTAATAACACTTATATCTGAAAAAGTAGTCGCACATGACCCGCAAATCCCCGCAAAGCGGGACAGGCAACACGGACACCGTTTATTTGTTACGGTCCAATCCGTGAAAAAATTTGGAGTTATAAATTATGAAGCAATGGTATGAAGAATTATTTGAAAATTATGCTCTAAAATATGACAATGAAGTCTTTACAAAAGGGACTATCGGTGAATGTGATTTTATTGAACAAGAAATCAATTATAACAAGCGGGCTAAAATATTGGATATCGGCCGTGGCACCGGGCGGCATTCGAGAGAGCTGGCAAAAGGGGCTATAAAGTAACGGGAATTGATTTGTCAAAGTCTTTATTAAACCGGGCAAACGAACTAACTGAGAAAGAAAATTTGGATATTGATTTCCAAATTCAAGATGCAAGGACGTTAACATAATGTCAAAGCAATACATTCGATAAAATCATAAGCATCAACATTATTCGGGAAAATTAATTGTTTACGGAATCCTTTAATCAAAAATATACAACGGGAAATCTCTTCAATCCATTTACAATAAATGCGGGAGTCTTAAATGAATACTATTACTGTTTTGAAAACCGGATTCTGTGTACTTATTCTATCTTTTGTTTTAATTGGCAGCTGTAAGTCTGACAAGTCAACCGACCCGGAAGAAAATGTATGTGATTTGCTTTCTACATCGGGTCAATCTAATCCATCTCTCAGTGTATATTGCAGTTCTGTAACTTCGACTGTTGATAATATTGAATATGATAGCTGCGGCAGGTATGCATCTTGTGATTTTAAAGTTGTGTGTGAGAATAAAAGTTATTCTGGAAAATTCTACAATATTAAATATGATGGGCTAGGGAGGATAACTTCCTACGAGGCAACGGTTAACGGTAAAAATTGTCATTTTTCAAAGACATGGGAATGACAAAACAATCTTATAGAAAGTCTTTGAGAATTATAGTAGTTTTTTAAAATAATTCGCAAGAATTATTGTGCCGTTATAGTAGACTGTTCTGTGGTCTAAAAATTATATTAGGCACAAAACTGTTGTGTTATTGTTGTAGAGCGAAAGGGAATAAGGGATTCTATACAAGGATTATAAATTATGAAACAATGGTATGAAGAATTATTTGAAGAGTATGCTCTAAAATATGATAACGAAGTCTTTACAAAAGGTAATATAGAAGATTTTGAGACGCCGGTTGTTATTGTAAATAACAGTTGAATTAAACAGAGGATATTCTTGTTAAAGAAAAAAAGGATAAACTACTTACGCTCGATTTGGGGCAGACCGATAGATAGGCACAGGGACTTCGATCTGATTTCCAATTATCACAATCTATTGAAACAAGAAAAGGCAGACTTGTTTGTTGATGATAAAACATGGGACGATCTTGGTTTCGATTTGATTTTTTCAAAAATGGATAGGAATATTTCCGGTATCGGGCAGCAGTACCTGTATCATTTGCTTCATAAGTATGAAAAGGATGAAAGTATTCTTAGAGAAAGGTTCAAACTTATTTCTAATCTAAAAGACGATCGGGATTTGCGCGAAGAGATACAGTTAAACCTCTTTAACTTGAAAGGCACATCGTCATATTTCACATCATATTTGGTTTTAAGTAAATCTTTACCGTATACAAAATTCTACCCGTTATTTTATTTGTGTTCGTTTATTTCGGTTCTATCTCTGGTTCTGATAGCGGTGGATAGTTTTTTCTTGTTTATTGCGCTCGCTGTTTTGGTTATCAATCTTCTCATAAACAAAATACTTTCGAACAAGATTTACAGTTTTTTTGCGGGATTCTCAAGTCTTAACTCATTAATTGTATCGGCGTTTTCAATTGGTAAAATAAAGACAAAGATTCCGGTGCCTGAATTAAAATTGCTTCGGGAGAACAGGGGACTTCTGAAGTCTCTAAAAAAGAAACTGGGGTACCTCGTCATCGACAAAGAATCATTGAACGATTTGATTTTAATTGCCATCGAATACCTGAATATGTTTATGTTGTTCGATATAATATCATATTACCGTTCTGTCGATACTCTTCTTAAAAACCAAAATGAAATTCGCCGTGTGTTTGAATCCGTTGCGAGTCTCGATGCATCGATCTCGGTCGCTTCGTATTTGTCGGAACTGAAATATTTCACAAATCCTAAGTTTAATAGTTCGGGAGAGATTGATTTTGATGATCTATGTCATCCTCTTATTGATAATGTAGTTCCTAATTCAATTCATGGAATTAACAGTTCGGTCTTGATCACCGGCTCTAATATGTCAGGCAAAACAACGTTTATCAAAACTGTTGGTATCAATTTCATTTTAGCCCAAACGTTGTATTTTAGTTTGACTAAGTCGTTCAACATACCCGCATACTTTGTGAAAACATCGATTAGGCGAAACGAAGATTTGGAAGGAGGGAAAAGTTATTTTTTTGTTGAAATCGAGGAATTGAAGAAATTTATAGAGATGTCCGTGGAAAAGAACAGGTATTTATTTCTGATCGATGAGATATTCAGAGGTACCAATACAATTGAAAGACTTGCTTCTTCAACTGCGGTTTTGAAATATCTGAGCAACGGTAACCGGGTCTTTGTAACTACTCATGACATTGAATTACAAGAATTGCTTGAAAATAGTTTAATGATGTTCCACTTCAGCGAGCAGGTTGAGGGCGACAGGTTTTTCTTTAATTATAAAATTAAGAAGGGACCTTGTTCTTCGGGCAATGCAATTAAGTTATTGGAAATAATGAAATATCCGGACATAATTACCAAGGAAGCAAACGCGATTGTTAAGGAGTTATTGTTAAACAGTTCTTTAACCTACAGAATTAAATCATAAGTGGTTATGTATTAAGTTCTGGGTTTGCTTAAAGAGAAATTATTTTTCAGCAAGTACAAATATATCTTTTGAATCTTTCACGTTGAATTTCTCACGCCAATAATTATTAGTGAAATGAATTTTTTTGAATCCGGCTTCTTTTAACAGACTTTTAATTTCCTCCTTTGAATGCGGATAATGTTTTGTGGTGATAAGCTTGTAATCTTTTGGTTTGTTTTCCGGAAATGAGAGTATGTTGAAGTTAAGACTTGTTTTGCCGAAATCGTAAAAACGTATTATCA
>CAZRIQ010000046.1:3788-4185 GCA_964600175.1 uncultured Melioribacter sp.
TTCCCCGCCTCTATTTGCAACATTGTTGATTCTTTTATTATTTTGGACTATCAAATCATAATTCAAAATATGAAAAAACAATTTGCCACTTTTGACCAGCATATTTTTCATTTTCAAAATTGCCTTACGCAACTCTTTTGTGGTTAAATGTGCAATTGTGTTTCCCATGCAGACAACATTGTCAAATTTGTAATAATAGTTTTTGGGAATATCGAGTATTGAATAATTGTGCGCATCAACGGGCACGTTAAATTTACCAGTATTTTTTTTCAGTTCATTTATCATATCTGAAGAAATATCGAACGCAGTTACACTGTGTCCGTTTAATGCGAGCGCAATTGAATCAAGCCCTATACCGCAGCCGAGGTCTGCTGTTCTTCCAGGGATCTTAAAAATG
>CAZRIQ010000046.1:4195-11015 GCA_964600175.1 uncultured Melioribacter sp.
ATGTTTTCGTATGCGATGATTCTAAGTTCAAGATTTTTATCGAAGTCTATCATTTTAGCATAAGAGCCGGAAATATTGTTGTAGAATTCGGTGCTTGTTAACATTTGAGCCTCAAAAGACATTTTAATAATTGCTAATTATAAAATATTCATTTTTAGAATGAAACATAATGCCGAACCGAAGCATATAATGGATGTAAATAATTTATTATTAGAAAGGTGGTAGTGCGATTTAATGAGAAATAATTTCAAGCGTAAAACTAAAGGTAAAAGTAATATTGATTTTGAATCCTCGAAAGACCCCAAGCAATCTATCCCAATAAAAGATTTGTTTAACGAATTAAAAACTTCCAACAACGGACTTAAAAAAGACGATGTACAGGAACGTCTTTCGAAATACGGGTATAATGAACTTACCGAAGAAAAAGTTAATCCCGTTTTGAAATTCTTGTCATATTTCTGGGGACCGATACCGTGGATGATTGAAGCGGCGGTTATACTTTCTTTACTTGTTCAACATTACACGGATTTTTTCATCATCCTTGCACTTCTTTTAATGAATGCGGTTGTTGGATTTTGGGAAGAGTATCAAGCTGGAAATGCAATTGAAGCGCTGAAAGCAAAGCTTGCATTGAAAGCCCGCGTTAAACGAGATGGGAATTGGACATCGGTTCCTGCACGGGAACTTGTGCCGGGCGATATAATTCGTTTACGTATGGGGGATATCATTCCCGCCGACGCTCGTTTACTTGAAGGCGATCCGGTCGATGTCGATCAATCGGCTTTGACAGGGGAATCTTTACCGGTAAAACATAAATCCGGCGATGCGGTTTTTTCCGGTTCGATAATCAAGCAAGGTGAAACAGAAGCTGTTGTTTATGCAACCGGTACAAATACTTATTTCGGCAAGACGGCTCATCTTGTCGAATCTGCTCACACAACGAGTCATTTTCAAAAAGCTGTTTTGAAGATTGGCGATTACCTAATTGTAATTGCACTGGCACTTGTAATATTGATTCTTATTGTAGCTTTGTTTAGAGGCGATAAAATTTTAACCACTCTACAGTTCGCCTTAATACTAACGGTTGCTGCTGTTCCGGTTGCAATGCCTGCAGTACTTTCCGTAACAATGGCAGTCGGGTCAAGAGTTTTAGCTAAGAAAAATGCAATAGTAAGCAGGCTCGCATCGATAGAAGAACTTTCCGGGATGAATATTCTCTGTTCAGATAAAACTGGGACGCTGACGAAAAATCAATTGACGCTCGGAGATCCATTCTGCGTTGAAGGTGTAAATAACGATGAAATAATTTTGGCGGCATCTCTTGCTTCGCGGGCGGAAAACCAGGACCCGATTGATCTTGCAGTTCTTGGTGGATTGAAAGATAAAGAGGCGTTAAAACAATATGAAGTTGTTCACTTCATGCCGTTTGACCCGGTTCAGAAACGGACGGAAGCTGAAGTGAAAGATAAATCCGGTAAAACATTTAAAGCCACAAAAGGTGCTTTGCAGGTAATACTCGCTTTGTTGCCGAATACCGATTCTGTTGAAGAAGCTGCGGAAAAAGCCGTCAACGGTTTTGCTAAAAGAGGATTCCGTTCACTCGGCGTTGCACGAACAAATGATAAAGGAGAATGGAAATTCTTGGGAGTGATTCCGCTTTATGATCCGCCGCGAGAAGATTCCAAGCAGACTATTGCAACGGCTCATAAAATGGGTATCGATGTAAAGATGGTAACCGGGGATCAGATTGCAATCGGGAAAGAAATTGCACGCGAACTTGACCTCGGTACAAATATTTTGGATGCGAGTGTTTTTGGAAGTGCCGAACATCATCAAGCGGCTCAGCTTAACGATTCGATAGAAAACGTAGACGGGTTTGCGCAGGTTTTCCCGGAACATAAATATCATATTGTAGATGTACTGCAACAGCGCGGTCATATTGTAGGTATGACGGGCGACGGTGTAAACGATGCGCCGGCATTGAAAAAAGCAGATGCGGGAATTGCAGTGTCCGGTGCAACCGATGCCGCACGTTCTGCTGCGGATATAGTTTTACTTACGCCGGGGTTGTCCGTTATAATCGATGCTATAAAAGAGAGTCGTAAAATATTTCAGCGGATGAATAGTTACGCTATTTATAGAATAGCGGAAACGATTCGTGTTTTGTTTTTTATGACACTTTCAA
The DNA here is from genome assembly GCA_964600175.1 of uncultured Melioribacter sp. Taxonomy (GTDB): domain Bacteria; phylum Bacteroidota; class Ignavibacteria; order Ignavibacteriales; family Melioribacteraceae; genus Pyranulibacter. Next base: position 6,381 of record CAZRIQ010000046.1, read on the forward strand.
TTCTTGTGTTCAATTTTTATCCCGTTACGGCGATAATGATTGTACTTCTTGCACTTCTTAATGATGGTGCGATTTTGTCGATAGCTTATGATAATACTAAATATTCCGAAGAACCGGAGAAATGGAATATGCCAGTTGTACTTGGTATTTCAACCGTTTTAGGGATAGCAGGAGTAATTGCTTCCTTTTTGCTTTTTTACCTAGCTGAACGTGTTTTTCATCTTAATCAAGATATGATTCAAACACTAATATTTTTAAAGCTTGCTGTTGCCGGGCATCTTACAATTTTTGTTACGCGTACACGCGGACCGTTTTGGTCGATTAAACCGGCTCCTATTTTGTTTTGGTCAACGATCATTACAAAGTTTCTTGCAACAGCTGCTGCAATCTATGGAGTATTTATGGTGCCCATCGGGTGGAACTGGTCATTGCTTGTTTGGGGATATGCGTTGGCGTGGTTTGTTGTAAATGACCGGATTAAAATTGCAGCATACAAAATTTTTGATCATCGGTTCGGACTGCTTGGAAAAAGTAAATGATGATATAATCTTTGTGATATAGTTTTATATACAAAAAGGGAGACAAATTTTCATTTTGTTGGAAACGGTCATAAGTGCCGGGTAATAAGGTTCTTCCTTAATTTACATTCCAGTCCTCTTACGAAACTCACCTTCCTTCTTTTGGCTTGCTAAATATTTATGTAAGTTATTTGTGAAAATTTAAGTAAAAACTAATAAGTGACCGCCATGAATAAAAATCATATAAAAACGGTATTAAATGTTTATTTGATTATTGTTCTTGTGTCTAGTCAGCAATTAATTCTTAGGGCACAATCCTTTTATTCAATACACCCAGTTCCTATTAAAAACGTGGAACTAACAGACAATTTTTGGCTGCCGCGTTTGGAGAAAGCGAAAGACATAACTGTGCCGCATTCATTTAACGAATGTAGACTAACGGGGCGCATCGATAACTTTGCAATTGCAGCCGGTATAAAACAAGGCGAGCAAAGCGGGCGTTATCCCTTCGACGATTCGGATGTATATAAAACTATTGAAGGTGCATCTTATTTGCTGATGAGTTATAACGATCCGAAGTTAGAGAAATATGTGGATAGTCTGATAACATTGATAGCGGAAGCACAAGAGCCCGACGGATATATCTATACAGCGAGAACAAACAATGCAAAGAAATTATATTTAAGATTTGGGGACAAACGATGGTCGCGGCTTGACATGAGCCATGAATTGTATGATGCGGGGCATTTGTTTGAAGCAGCAGTTGCTCATTATCAAGCAACCGGGAAGAAGAATTTTCTTAATGTCGCGATAAAACTTGCAGATCTGTTGACAAGAACATTTGGACTAAGCGGACTGCATAATCCTCCCGGACACCAGGAAGTTGAAATAGGATTGATAAAACTATACGATGTTACCGGCAACAAGAAATATTTTAATTTGGCTAAGTTTTTTATTGATGAAAGAGGACATGCCGATAACAGTAGAAAACTGTATGGTGAGTATGCACAGGACAATATTCCTGTACTGGAACAGGACGAAGCTGTTGGGCATGCAGTTAGAGAAGGATATATGTGTGCTGCGGTTACCGATATTGCTGCAATTACCGGTGATAAAAATTACGCACGGGCGAGCGAAAGAATTTGGGAAAATGTTGTCGGTAAGAAAATGTATTTAACCGGTGGTTTAGGCGCAACGGGGTTTATCGAAGGATTTTCGAAAAATTATGACCTTCCTAATTTGAGCGCGTATGCCGAAACATGTGCTTCTATTGCTAATGTATTTTGGAACCAAAGATTGTTCTTGCTGACCGGCGAGTCAAAATATATAGATGTGCTTGAACAAACACTTTACAACGCACTTCTTTCCGGCATATCTCTTGGAGGTGACGATTTCTTTTATCCGAATCCACTTACTTCAAAAGGATTTCAAGAAAGAACGCCTTGGTTTACATGTGCATGCTGTCCCACAAATCTAAGCAGGTTTATTCCTTCATTGCCTGGATATATTTATCAAACAAAAGACGATACGCTTTATGTTAATCTATATGTTGGAAGTGAAACTAAGATCAAAATGGGAAACGAAGAAGTTAAACTGACACAAGAAACAAATTACCCATGGGAGGGGAAAGTAAAATTCACAATTGATGGAACAGATAAAAATGATTTTACACTTAGATTGAGAATTCCTTGCTGGGCAAAGGGTAATCCGGTCCCGAGCGATCTTTGCAAATTTATGAATCCGAAAATTGAGCCGGTGATAATTACTGTAAACGGTGAAATGGTTAAGTATAATATGTCAAAAGGTTATGCTGAAATTGCAAGGGAATGGAATACCGGGGATGTTGTAGAAATGAATTTACCTATGCCGGTTCAAAGAATTGTTGCGAATGATAAAGTTGAAGCTGATAAAGGATTGGTAGCAATTCAGCGAGGACCTATTGTGTATTGCTTAGAGTGGGTCGATAACAACGGGCACGTTTTGAATTCTGTTTTGACGGACACTTCGCAATTTTATTATCAATATGAAAAAAATCTTTTGGACGGAATTGATGTGATAGAAGCCAACGGTTATTCAACACGTTACGATAGAGAAACCGGTAAGAATTTAATTACGGATAAACAACTAATTGCAATTCCGTATTATTCATGGGCGAACAGGGGAATAGGTGAAATGACCGTTTGGATTCCGCGCGAAGAAAGTTTTTCTTTGCCGATAGATGGGCCGTCTTTGGCATCGCAAAGTAAAATTAGTTCGTCGGGCGGAACAGGAATTAACGTGTTGTATAAAGAACTCAATCCGGAAAGTTCTCATGATGCATCACAGGGTAAATTTGTTTTTGATTCCGGGACAGACACGGTTTGGGTACAATATGATCTTCCTAAAATGGAAGAAGTTTCCGAGGTCAAGGTTTATTGGTATGAAAATGAAAATTGCAGAGTGCCGAAATCCTGGAAAGTTTTGTCTCTCTATAACGGGAAGTGGGAACAAGTTTATACACCCCAAGGTATATGGCCTACAAAGATTGATAATTTCAACGATGTAATTTTTGAAACCGTCAGAACCAATTCAATTAGGTTGATAGTTGTAAAACAAGAGCAAACCAATTGCGGGATATTGAGTTTTAAGATCGAGTGAAGCCGGCGAAAAAATCTACCATTTAAATTCTTTCTGCATCTGATATGAATTAGGGACAAACTTTTGGTATGTCATTCCCATAATTTTTCTTTATATCACGATGTATTATAATTCCAACTTAAAATTACGGAAAGGTAATTTGAATGGATATAACAAAAAAGACAGATTTCGTTAATAAAACAAACATTTCCAGGAGAGGTTTCCTTGAAAATTCCATTAAAGGAATTGGGGCGATAGCTGCCGGATCAGCAATGGCGGCAATACTAAATGCCTGCGGTACCAACTCCAATCCCACTTCACCATCGAATAACGGTGGCGGTTCTCCCGTAACCATAGATATTTCAACATCACCTTATACTGCTCTTCAAAGCGTCGGCGGAACTACGGCAACAAGTGGGAATTCTTTGGATCCAAACGGGCTTTTATTATATAGACAAAGTCAAACTGTTGTTGAAGCATATTCTCGGACATGTACTCATCAAGCCTGTCAGGTAGGTGCGTTTCAAAGTGGAGTTTCTACTTGTCCTTGTCATGGAAGTCAATATAATACCTCCGGGAATGTTGTAAGAGGACCTGCACCGTCTGCGTTACATAGCTATACAACAAAGTTGGATGGGAATACATTAACTGTTAGTTAAAGAAAGTTTATTTGATACTACCGGGGTAAAGATGTTATTGTCCTTCCAATTTCCTTGCTCTCGGTTTGAATATCGTATGATAAATTATGTCGAGATAAGCAACCATATCTGCACGTTCTATGTTGGTTACATATTTCCAAAAGCCGTAGATCTTAGCGAGAGAGAGAAGTCTCTGTGAATACAATTTCCAATTATATTTTTCATTTACACGTTTGATTGCACTTTTTGAAATTGAATCCCATTCTTTCGAGTTGCTTTTTATCTCTTTTACGAAACTCAAAATTCTATCCGTTGTTTCTTCACCATTTACCGGGTCGATGTGGAATCCGTCTTGTTTGTTTTGAATTATTTCGAGCGGACCGCCGTACCTTGTTGCAAATACGGGCAGACCGGATGCCATTGCCTCGAGAACAGTTAAACCGAATCCCTCGAATAATGCGGGCTGGATAAATATACCGCGCCGATCGGCAATGATTCTATATACTTCACCCGTTTCATCTTTCTTGAATAGTTTCCCGATCCATCGGATTTTATTGTGAAGTTCATATTTGTTAATCAATTCGTGCATCAATCTTATTTGTTCTTTTTCTTCGCCGTCCGTTGTTTTTGTTTCGTCTACTTTTCCGGCAACAATAATAAGGTTGCACAATTCCTGCAGTTCTTTACTTTCCCCAAACCATTTAACGAGTGAAGTAAGGTTTTTAATTCGATCAAGTCTTGCCATAGAAAACAAGGGGATTTTTTCCGCGTCTTCTAACTTTCCAACTACATCAGCATCTTCCTTGTTTTCGAACTGTAAAGCAGTTAGCGTTATATTATTTTCTTGTAATGTTTTTTGTTAG